>NZ_NNRN01000010.1:0-7948 GCF_002252535.1 Brucella lupini | reverse complement strand
AGACATAGATGGCTTGGAGAATGCAATGCGGTTATCATCGAATAGAACGTGACCGAACCCTACCTTTGCAAGCGCTTCGTCCCAAAGCTGTCGCGATGGTCCGTCGGGAGAAGGACGTTCTTGCGAGAAATGCTTTTTCAGACAGTTCCAAAGGGGCTGTACCGTCGGATCGAAAAGGCCGTCGCTGGCCTGCCAGCATTCATGGCAGATACGCAATACCTCGACCAGATCAGGCGAAGGCGATGCCAGCGCCCCATCGCGATTAAGTTGGGTGAGTTCTGAATCCGAACGATAGAGGCTGAAGATGTTCTCCAGCCTTTCCGCTTCTTGAGCAGATTCGCGCAGCAACCGTTCAGCGGTCGAACGATCCGGATGATAGAGTATGATCTTGGCAGGTGCCCCCATCGCCTGACTACGCCAGATGATGGGCTCCGGAAGGTCGAGTGAAACTGCGTGTTTTGGAATGGCCCAGAACACTACTCCAGCCGCACCACCCGCAAGTACAAGCCGACGGCTGATACGCTGACCACCTTCAATGCGCATGGCTTTCGGCTCCAAGATCGGAGGGCCGCACCGACTGACCGCCGAGAACGTAATCCTCCGGTATTTCGGTAAAAGTGCTAATACGGCCGCCCTTTTCCGCAACGAACTTCTCCGCTGCTTCTCGTGTCGAAAACGGTACGGCCTCCTGTGCCCCCATTCCACCTACAGCAGCGCTTTCAATCACGAAAAAGGCTTTGCGCGCATCGACCCAGTTTTCCGCTCCCGGCTCTTCCCAGCTTGGCGCTTTCGCCATATCTGAAACGTAGATCGCCGCGATCCCTTTTGGCTCCTCAGGCAGCATCGTAAAGGCGAGCGTATCACGGGCGGAAGAGAACCATACTGCCTCGTTTGTCGGCTCGAGAATGATTTGCCCCTTGGGGCCGGGGTGCTCCAGAACATTCATTCCGCAATATCGGCCCATTGCGCTTTCCGTCAGCGCGAAAGGAGCCATCACGACATCATTCTTTTCGTCCGGAGAACACCCTGCAAGCAGAACCAGAAACAGGGGAGCAAGAAACAGAGCGCGTTTCATAATTCTTTCCTCGAAAAAACCAGCATGGAAAGGGACAGTGGCAGCACGACCCAGAGGCCGAGCGCGAGCGTCAGAGCTGGAGCCGAGAGCGTAGCGTTACCGGCTATGCCGCCCATACCGGTCAGAGATCCGGCCTGTCCGAGACCGAAGTTGAGAAGCCGGTAGGAGTCGGCTGGATTGAGAAGAAGCAGACCGTTGAGTATGCCACCGCCAACAATGCGGCCCTGATCGAAAACCAGCAGAGCAAGAAGTGCTGCGTCATAGATCAGCACGAAGAACAGCCAGACGCCGATGGCGATACCTGCTGCCGTGCTTCGCTCCCGCACCAAGGTGCTTGCAAGAAAACCGATGGCGATGAACACGGCTCCCAGCAGGACCGACGAGATAATAAGTTTGAACAGCGACAGCCAGCTTCCAGCATCCACGCCAGACCCGGTAACGATCAGCGCCACAGCCGCTGCGCCGTACCCGAACAATGTCGCGAAGGACAGAATGGCAAGCTGGCCGATGAACTTGCCCAGAACCAGCTGAAACCGGCTTATCGGATAGCTCAGAAGCAGCAGCATCGTGCCGCGTTCCATTTCACCGACGATTGCATCGTGCGAAATGAGAAGGGCAATGAGAGGGATGAGGAAGATAGTCAGGCTGGAGAGACTGACAATCACAACGTCCAGCTTGCTCGCGGCAACCGAACTGCCGGTGGGTGCGCTGCCGAGAAAAGTCATGCTTAGGGCCAGTGCCGCAAGCAATAGCGTGGTCGCCAGAACCCAGCGATTGCGCAAGCCTTCCTGAATTTCCTTGGAAGCGATTATGAGAATATTGTTCATTCCGCTGCCTCCGCGAGGGCCTCTTCCCCGGCATTGAGGAAGTGGGCGTAAAGTTCGTCCAGCGTCGGCGGAACGAGATCAAGTTCTGTGAGATTGTCGTTCATGGCCACGATTTCACGGACAAGAGCCATCTTACCTTCCGTCGGAGCTTCCGTTTCGAAGATATCCGGGCCGAGACGATGCCAGCGCAATGCAGTATTGGCGGTTGTCGAAGGCAGCCGGGAAACGTCTGGCGTCTGCACCCGTATGCGAAGCGGTAATTGTGAAATCCGGCGCAACGCATCGATGGAGCCATCGGCAATAATCTTGCCTTTGTTCGCGATGATGACGCGCCCGACTTTGGTTTCCAGTTCGGTCAGGGCATGGGACGACATGAGGATTGTCGTGCCTTTGCTCCGCAATTCTTCAAGGACTTCATAGAAGCTCTGACGCAAGGCGGGATCGAGACCGGTCGTCGGCTCGTCAAGCAACAGAACGGACGGTTGCCCGAGCAATGCCTGAGCAAGCCCCAGTCGCTGGCGCATCCCCTTCGAATAGGTGCCAACCCGCCTGTTCGCAGCATGGGCGAGGCCGACGCGCTCCAGCAGCTCTACATTTTGGGCAACCGGCATTCTCTTGAGCCGCGCATAGAAACCGAGCGTTTCGGCTCCTGTCAGCGCCAGATTGAAAGAGACGTGCTCAGGCAGATAGCCAAGCCGCAATCTGGCGGCAAAGGCACCGGTCGCCGGATCTTCGCCCAACACGCGAACCGCGCCCTTGGTCGGGCGGATCAGCCCGAGCATGAGCTTTATCATCGTCGTTTTTCCAGCACCATTATGGCCGACCAGCGCAATGCTTTCTCCAGCGTGGAGGCTGAAACTTGCATCGCTGATGGCGTCGAACCCGCCATAGGACTTTGTGACCTGATCAAGAATGACAGTCTCAGTCATTTGGTTTTCCTTTCGCCGGATCGGCCGGATGCGGCGGCTTCATAAGGGGATAGCTATCGACAACACCGCCCGGCAAAAGCGCCGGGAACTGGGTCTGTGCCCAGCGGATTGTCTCGATTGCCGGACTATTGATGAGAATTTTTGCCTGTGGCGCAGTCCACAAAACCTTGTCGATCAGATCATTGGGCCGGTAAGGGCTGTCAGCGATACCATCGCCATTGAGATCGAAGGCCGGATTGTCACTCCAATAGTTGCCGCGCCCTTTGACCGACCAGTCGAGGTTGCGCGTGCCGACATATTTCACCTGATTGCGGTTGTTGATGAAGGCGTTGCCGCTCATGGCATTGCCCTCGGAACCGGCAGTAAAGTGAATGCCTATGCTGCAGTTCTCGAAACTGTTTTCGGTGAACTTGTTCTTGTTGGCATTGTAAATGAAGACGCATTTTTCCGGACCGAGCCGCGAGGTTTCGCCCGTCTGGGTTTCCGTCTGGTCGTCCGCAGGAAGACCGTGTTCAGCCTTCTGAACACCGGCATCAAGCCAGCGATCTATCGGTTGCATGCGCCCGATCACGCGATTACCGGAAATGACCGAACTGTTTGCATAATTGAGCAACAAGCCATGATCCCGGTCGCCGTCAGACAGGTTGTCCAGCACCTTGAGACGGTTGGTGTACATGATCGCGAAACCAACCGAATTGTTGCGCGAAACATTGCCGATGACCTGACTGTCATCCGTGTACATGTAATGGACGGCGAACCTGACATTCTCCATCACATTGTCGCGAAAGATATTCTTGCGGCTGGCATTGGTATAGATGCCGTCGCGCCCGTAGCGAATGACGTTGCCGATAACCTGTGCGCCGGGCGCATTCCAGATGGAAACGCCGCTACCGGTTTGGGCCATGCGCACGCCTCGACGGCCAACGATCTCATTGCCGCTCGCGATGGAATTTGCGGCGCCATGCAAATAAATCCCGTAGAGGTTATCGATAAGGCGATTGTTCTCGACACGTGCGCCCGTGGCGGTTTTTGCCACGAAAATTCCGGAATTGAGGTCGGGCATGTTTTCACCCGAACCGCGCACTTCCAGCCCACGCACGATAGCGTCCGGTGCGTTGACCGTTATGGCGTTACCCGAGCCAACTCCGTCTACAACGGCGCCCGGTTCGCCGGTAAGTTCAATGGCGCGGTCGATCGTAACCGCGCCATTGTGTTTGCCTTTCAGAAGCCGGACGATATCGCCCGGCTCCGCTTTTTCGATAGCCGCCTGTACGCCTTCGCCTGCCACGACATCGATCTGCCGTGCCTGCAAACCGTCGCACAGAACAACGGTCAGCAGCATTGCAGCACTCAAGGACTGAAACCGGCGGGGGAACTTCATGGCAGTCAGGCCTTCTTCGGTTCCACGAGCATCCGGCCCTTCATTTCCATGTGCATGGCATGGCAGAACCACGAGCAATAATACCACCACACACCCGGCTTGTTGGCTGTGAAGGTAACTGACGCGGTTGCCTGCGGACCCACCTCCATGTTGACACCATAGTTGATGATGGCAAAGCCGTGGGTGAGATCTTCGATTTCATCGATGTTAGTGACATAAACCGTCACCTCATCGCCCTGCTGGACGGTGAACTCGGTTAGACCGAAGGCTGGCGCGGCAGACGTCATATAAACGCGCACCTTGTTGCCATCCCGGATCACCTCATTCGCGTCCATCAGGTCGAGGCCATCGGCTTTCGCCTGAGTGACAGCGTCGGCGAAGAATGGATCCTCACGGCTCCAGAAGTTGACGGGATTGATCTTGGAACGATGAACAATCGTTGCATCGTGCGGTTCAGCAAAACTTGGCCCGTCATGGACAATCATCATCTTCTCACCGGAAATATCGATGAGCTGGTCATTTTCCGGCTTGAGTGGGCCGACATTGAGATAGCGATCCTTGGAGAACTTGTTGAGCGAGATCAGCCACTGACCGTCGGCTTCCTTGGTTTGCCCCATGGAAGTGTGATTGTGACCGGGCTGATAATGTACATCGAGTTTCTGACGGATCGGATCGACCTTTTCACCCTTGAAGGCTCGCTTGGCGTCCTCGATATTCCATTTGCAGATCTGGCTGTCGATGAAGAGCGTTGTATAGGCGTTGCCTTTGCCATCATAAGCCGTATGCAATGGCCCAAGTCCGAGTTCAGGTTCCGCAACCACAGCATCGCGGGGCTTGATCTTGTCGTCGAAAAGCTCATCGAACTTGCGAACGTCGAACACGGTAACGGTCGGCGACAACTTGCCGTTGGCAACCACATGGATACCGTCTGGCGCAGTGTTGATGCCATGCGGGCTGTTCGGCACAGGAATATAACGCGTATATTTGGAACCGTGACGTCCATCGATGACCGGCACACCGTTGATTTCCTTGAAATCACCCTTGGCAACCGCTTCTTCGATACGCTTCAGGTTGAAGATGACGATCCAGTCCTGCTCGCTCGACATCATTTCGGCGAGCGTCGTACCCTCTTCCGAATTGTAGCAGGTGGCAAAAGCGTACTTGCCCTGATAATCGCAGTCGACATTGTCCAGATTGCCATCGACCATGATCTGCCAGGCAACCTTCATGGTCTCGCCGTCAACGGCCGTGAAGATCGCGTGATATTGCTTGGTATCGGTCAGATTGCTGCCGTCGTTCGGGATCGGCGCGCGATCTTCACCGTTACAGAAGACATATCCGGTTTTCGGATATTTCTGCACGCGCAAACCATGCACGGTGTGCTGGTTCGGGAGCTGAATGATCTTGTCGCATTTCATCACATCAAGACGGATGCGGCAGACACGCGTATTGGCCTTGTCGTTGGCATAGAGATAACGCCCGTCATAGGTGCCTTCCGTGAAGGACGGGTGCGGGTGGTGCAAGTCACCATTCAGGAAAATGCCACCGCGATCCTTGAGGAACTCTTGGTCCTGCGGCAGAAGGCCTTCGGTCAGCACCTTAAGGCTTTCATTTGTCTGGCCCCAGCCGGTCGCACTATCGCGATTGAACACTGGAATGCGCATCAGTTCGCGCATTGATGGCAAGCCGACAATACGGACCTCACCGCTCTGACCGCTGGAAAAGAAGACGTAATATTCGTCCAGTTCTCCGGGCTTCACCTCTGCACTGTGGCCAGCACCGCCGGCAGCAGCCATTGCCGGTTCGGTTGAACCTGCAAACAGCGCGCCACCAAGACCACTTGCGCCGGCAGCAGCCACAAAGGCTGACGAGCCGAGCAGCTGTCTTCGACTAAGCTGCGTTTTTTTGGTTTCTTCAGACATGCTTCTCTCCTTTAAAAAAGTCAGACAGCAGGACCGGTATCGGCAACGCCTTCAACCGGTTTTCCTTTGACTGAGATGACGGGTCTGGCCGGTCCACCGCCACGTTCGGCAGCCGCTACGAGGGGGGCATTGCGGGCTGCGAATTTTTCACGCTTCACGCGCACCTGGATCATGTGCGGGCAGCGTTGGTCGTCGTGATAGAGTTCCTGACAATGCATGCAGTAGATGCATTCATTGACGTTGATCTGCCCCTCCGGATGGATCGCCTCGACCGGGCATTCCTTGGCACAACGGTGGCAGGGCGAACCGCATTCCGGCCAACGTTTCAGCCATTCGAACATGCGGATGCGTCCGGGGATGGCGAGAGCCGCGCCGAGCGGGCACATATAGCGGCAGTAGAAGCGCTCGATGAACAGGCCTGCAGTCAGAAGTGTCAGCGCATAAATGACGAACGGCCACTCACGTGCGAATTTGAGAATTATCGAGGTCTTGAACGGTTCGACTTCTGCAAACACTTCTGCCAGCGCAACCGAATAGAGCGACAACCCAAAAAGGCCGAGGAAGATCATGTATTTGAGGGGCCAGAGACGCTCGTGCAGTCCCCATGGAAGCTTGACCTGCGGCACCTTCAGCCATTGGGCGAGATTATTGGTAAGTTCTTGCAGGGCGCCAAACGGGCACAACCAGCCGCAGAAGGGTCCACGCCCCCAGAACAACAGCCCCGCCGCCACCGACGCCCACAGAATGAAGATCAGCGGCGATGTCAGGAAGAATTCCCAGTTAAAGCCGGTAATCAGGGAGTTGGTGAAGGTCAGGACGTTGACAACCGACAATTGTGCATTGTTGTAGAAACCGAGCCAGACAAGGATGAACAGAAGATAGCTGCGCCGCAGCCAGGTGAAGAAGCGCGGATGCCTGACCAGACTGTTCTGGAAGAAGAAGATGCCGACAAGAACCGTGATGGCAAAAGCGGTGATGACTACATTGGCACGATTCATCTCCCACATCCGGACCCAGAGCGGATTGCCCTCGCCCAGAATGTCGGCAGCATTGGCTTCGCCGACCGGTTGCGGCTGACGTGGTGCGTCGGCGATTGATACAGCAGGCTGGACAGGAGCCGGTTCCGGCTGCTTCGCCAGATATTTTTCCGGCAAACTGTAGCCGAGATCGTAACTGATATTGGCCTTGTCCCGCGCACCGAAACCGCGCTGTACCAGAAGCTGCAAATCCCACGGTTCTGTCACGTCGAAGCCAAACCCGTCAGGCACCTCGAACAGTGCTATCTCGCGCAAACGCGGTGCGCCTTCGGCCATGATATCGCCGATACGAGTATGGTTCTTGTCGCGGAAACGTACGCCCTGCCCGTCCTGCATCAACTCGATGCGGTCAAAGATACCGCCGCGCACATATCCGGAGCCCTTGAAAGAATAGGCTCCGTCGCCCGCAACCAGGATCGCCTGATGTCCTGGCTTCAGCCGCTTTTGCAAGCGTTCGAAGCCATCCTTGCCAAGCAGGCTGATACCGATCGACGGCACTGATACCGGCGCAACATAAAGCTCGATGAATTCGTCTTCGGGATTGGTTGTTTCAGGATTGTCGGCGGCGCGATCGTGCTTTGCGTCACGGAATGCCTGTGTCACATCACCAACCGACAGTTTCAGGCTGCGGACCGAACCGTCACCGATCAGTGCCTGCCAGTCCTGCTCGTCGCGGATCTCCAGATCAACCGTGCGCTGCGCATCAGCTGCGGCGACCTGCACAGGCGCGTTGCCAAGACGCCCGCTGCGGACAAGCCCAACGGCCGAGCGAACGAC
>NZ_NNRN01000009.1:0-2496 GCF_002252535.1 Brucella lupini | reverse complement strand
TGTTGATTGCCACTGAGAACTGACCCGGCGTTTCCACCGAGAATTGACCCGCCTGTTAGGTATGTTTCGGGTCTGCGGTCGTGGTCAAGTTCCTCGTTTTCTCCTTTGTCGTTTTAGTGTCGTGCGCAGAGCTGTTCTTGAAGCGGAAGCTGTCGTTTCCGGTTTCAAGGATGTGGCAATGATGGGTAAGCCGATCGAGCAATGCCGTGGTCATCTTGGCATCACCGAAGACGCTGGCCCATTCGCTGAAGCTGAGGTTCGTCGTGATGATGACGCTGGTTCGCTCGTAGAGTTTGCTGAGCAGGTGGAAGAGCATCGCACCGCCTGACGCGCTGAACGGCAGGTATCCAAGCTCATCAAGGATCACGAGATCAGAGTGGACAAGGCGATTGGCGATCTGCCCAGACCGTCCTTGCGCCTTTTCCTGTTCCAGCGCGTTGACCAGCTCGACCGTTGAGAAGAACCGGACCCGTTTGTGGTGATGCTCGATGGCCTGAACACCTATCGCGGTAGCAATGTGTGTCTTGCCCGTGCCGGGGCCACCGACCAGAACGATGTTGTTTGCGTCGTCCAGGAAGTCGCAGCGATGAAGCTGCTGCACGAGCGCCTCGTTGATCTCGCTGCTGGCGAAGTCGAAGCCATTCAGATCACGATAGGCAGGGAAGCGTGCCGTCTTGAGCTGGTAGGCAGTCGAGCGAACTTCACGTTCCGCGGTCTCTGCTTTCAAAAGCTGCGACAGGATCGGAATGGCAGCCTCGAACGCCGGCGATCCTTGCTCGGTTAGTTCGCCGACGGCTTGTGCCATTCCGTGCATCTTCAGTTGCCGCAGCATGATGACGATCGCACCGCTTGCTGGATTATGACGCATGGCGGGCCTCCGTCTTTCTCAGGGCATCGTATCGTTCAACATTGGCCTTGGGCTCGTTGACGAGCGTCAGGGCTTGTGGCGCATCGATGGTCGGCGGCGTGAAGGATTTGCCGTCGACAAGGCGATGCAGCAGGTTCAGAACATGCGTCTTGGTCGGAACACCGGACTTCAACGCCATGTCGACCGCCGACAGGACGGCCTGTTCATCGTGTTGAAGGACGAGCGCCAGGATATCGACCATCTCCCGGTCGCCGCCCGGCTTCTTGAGCAAGTATTGCTGCAAGGCCCGGAATGCATCGGGAAGTTCGACGAATGGTGCACCGTTGCGAAGCGCACCTGGCTTGCGCTGCACTACCGCCAAGTAGTGCCGCCAGTCGTAGATCGTCTGTCCTGGCCTGTCGTGGGAGCGATCAATGACGCGACGATGCTCGCAAATGATCTGTCCTTCTGCGGCGGCCACAACACGGTCTGGGTAAACCCTTAGGCTCACCGGCCGATTGGCGAAGGACGCCGGGACGCTATAGCGATTGCGCTCCAGATGCACGAGGCAGGTCGGAGAGACACGCTTGGTGTATTCGACAAACCCATCGAACGGCCGGGTAATGGGCATGAGCGCGGGAGCTTCTTCCGCCCAAATGTCGGCAATGGTGCCACGCATCTGACCGTGCGGGGTCTGTGCCCAGAACTCCTTGCAGCGTTGCTCGAGCCAGTCGTTCAGGGCTTCCAGCGATGGAAAGCGCGGAACGGGCTGAAAGAACCGATGACGCGCATCCTGAACATTCTTCTCGACTTGTCCCTTCTCCCAGCCTGAAGCCGGATTGCAAAACTCAGGCTCGAACAGGTAGTGGCTAGCCATCGCCTGGAAGCGCACGTTGACGTCACGCTCTTTCCCGCGGCCAACCTTGTCGATCGCGGTGCGCATGTTGTCGTAAATGCCGCGTCCCGGGATGCCGCCGAATACGCGAAATGCATGATTGTGGGCATCAAACAGCATCTCGTGCGTCTGTAGCAGATAGGCCCGAACGATGAAGGCTCGGCTGTAGCTCAGCTTCGTGTGCGCCACCTGCAGCTTAGTGCGTTCATTGCCGATGATCGCCCAGTCCTCCGACCAGTCGAACTGGAAGGCTTCTCCGGGATCGAACGCCAGAGGTACATATGTCCCGCGGCCCGTCGTCTGCAACTCTCTCTGGCGATCATCACGCCATTCCCGGGCAAATGCCGCAACCCGATTGTAGGAGCCCTCGTAGCCAAGGCTCATCAGGTCAGCATGCAATTGCTTCATCGTCCGCTTCTGTTTGCGGTTCTTCTTGGATTCCGTCTTCAGCCAGGCAGACAACCGATCAGCAAAAGGATCGAGCTTGCTCGGCCGCTCCGGGACCTTGAACTTCGGCTCCACACCGTCCAGGCGCAGGTATTTGCGAATGGTATTCCGGGATAAGCCGGTCCTGCGGCAAATCTCCCGGATCGATAAATGGTCTCGAAAATGCCAGCGTCGGATCACGCTCAATAACGCCATGTCGATCACTCCATAGCCCTCGCTGAAAACATGCAAGGGAAGGTTGGAACATGGGTCAATTCTCAATGGAAATATCAGGCCACGCTGGGTCAGTTCTCAGTGGCAATCAACA
>NZ_NNRN01000008.1:0-731 GCF_002252535.1 Brucella lupini | reverse complement strand
ATATTACTGAAAAAGGTGTCCGTGAATTAGTGAAACCCGCAGATAACACCGGGAGAGATCGTCAGGAGACTGAACACATGACGCAGACCCAACGCTATAAATATCCGCTGCAACTTCCGCAATCCTTGAAGGAGACCGCCGCGCGTCTGGCGCAGGAGGATGGTGTGTCGCTCAATCAGTGGATCATTTCCGCCGTCGCACAGAAGATCGGGGCCGTGGAGACGGCCAGCGAATTCCTCAAGGCACGTGCGGGTACGACGAAACGCGGTGCTCTGACAGGCTTTCTGGACAAAGCGCCGGATGTTATGCCCGTGCCGGAAGACAAGATGTGTTGCAATGATGTGCTGGCAGGCATCTACGGTGAAAGCCTTTTTTGCTTGCTTGAGGGGGCCGGAACGAAGCCGCCCCTCAAGGCCGAGCCGCTTACCGCGGTGGCGCGTTCCGCGTCAGCCTTGACCGGCCGGCTCCGTCCCGGCGAGGGCTTGTGAGGCAGGAAGGCGGGCCTGCGCTGACAGGCAGCGCCAGCCGCGACGAGCCATGCAGACGCAGTGCATTGCCGAGTGAAGGGGAACCGATTCATGACCCGTGCCGCCCTCTATGCCCGCTATTCGTCCGACAATCAGCGGAAGCCTGCGCTCCCGCTTCGGTCGCGTGCTGCTCTTCGACCCGACCAATACGAAGTCGGCGGCCTAAAGCATGTCGCTGTTAACCGGATTCGGGATTCCCGTTTG
>NZ_NNRN01000007.1:0-330 GCF_002252535.1 Brucella lupini | reverse complement strand
GACAGGATAAACAAACTTCGTTAGCCGCATTAGGGGCTGTCGGGTATTAGGTTTCGGGCGTGGCGTGAGACGGATTTTGTTCCTGAACAGGAGGACAGACCGCGGTGGAGTAATTCTCCACAAGGGCTGTTCGACGCATTCAGGGAGAAAATCCGCCACGTCCCGAAGGGATATGGTGAAAATGGCCCAGTTTCGCGTCGCAAAACCTTGATGGAGAACTACTCCACCTTCGGTTTTGCTCCTAAACCTGTGCAATTTTCATCCATACCGCGCTCCAAAACTAATACTCGACAGCCCCTAATGCGGCTAACGAAGTTTGTTTATCCTGTC
>NZ_NNRN01000065.1:0-97809 GCF_002252535.1 Brucella lupini | reverse complement strand
CGCAGTTTCGTAAAAAAGAAGGAATTTTCTTTCCACAGCCAATATGGTCCTTTTTAACCAAATTTCAACTGGGAAAAACCGGCGATTCGAACGGTTGCGACGATTCCATGACAGTTACCGTGACAATTGGATGAATGAGCATGAAGCCTATGCCTTATATTCTGGCCGTCGATGGCGGCGGCACCGGATGCCGGGCGCTGCTTGCCGACAGCAATGGTGACCCCATAGGCCGAAGCACGAGCGGCCCTGCCAATATTGGTGCAGATCCGGCGACGGCTCTGGATAATATCATGCGCGCAGCGACGCTGGCCGTGCACGATGCAGGACTGGATGTCTCTATATTGAATGAGACCTGCGCCGTGCTCGGGCTCGCAGGCGCAAACTCGCTCCCGGACAAGGATCGCGTGGAACAGAGCCTGCCCTTCGGCAAGGTGAAGATCGTTTCCGACGCTGTTACCGCCCTGCAAGGTGCGCTCGGTCAGAAAGATGGCGCCATCGTTATTCTCGGCACCGGCTCGGTGTTCGTCAAAAGAGAAGAAGACGCCTTCGAGATTATCGGCGGGCGCGGCTTCATGTTGAGCGATCATGCGGGCGGCGCGCGGCTTGGTCGTGAACTTCTTGAAGAAACGCTGCTTGCTCTGGACGGCATGGCGGAGCACACGGAACTTGCCGATGCCGTGCTGGCACGGTTCGGCGGCGAACTTCGCCAGATCATAACCTTTTCGCGCACGGCGACGGCCGCAGACTACGCCGCCTTCGCTCCCATCGTTTTTGACTATGCGCATAAGGGCGATGCGCTCGGCCTTTCGATCCTGCAACGCGCCTGCTCTTATATTGCCCGCGGTCTGGATCGGCTCGGTATAGAAACGCTTGGCCGGTTCAGCCTGACGGGAGGCCTCGCCTCATCCTATGCAGCCCTGCCATTTCTACCGCATCGGGAACGCTTTCGGCCCGCGCTTGGCGATGCGTTGCAGGGAGCATTATCGCTCGCCTTGCTGGCCAACGGACGAAATTAGCCGCGTGAACGCCATGCGCCATCGCGGATGTTCCACACTATAGAAGTCACGCATCGTGCATTCCAAAATCGATTCCGATTTTCGGGCCGATGCTGTAGCGGCAAAAAGACTTGTCGCGGCGGGGTTTACCCCCTAACTTCTTATATACAGGCACTCACAGATATTCGGCCTGATCTTGCGAAACGGTGCCAGCTCACGCTGGCGGCGTGTGTGGCGTATTCTTTTCATGCATTTCCGGACGGAAACCGGTTTCCGTTCCCAGAGGAAATGCTCCACAGGGGTGGCATGCTGACTAAAAAGGGCAAATATGGCCTGAAAGCCATGGTGCATCTGGCGGGCGTTACAGATGGACAGCTGGTTTCGGCCAGCGAAATCGCCGAGAAGCACCATATACCGCGCAAGTTTCTCGACAATATTTTTACCGAACTTCGCAATGCCGGCTTCGTTCTTAGTCGCAAGGGCAAAGGCGGTGGCTTCTGTCTGGCCCGCCCGGCCCACGAGATTGCCATCGGCAATATCATCCGCGCGCTCGACGGCGCGCTTGCCCCCATCGCCTGCGCCAGCAAGACAGACTATCGCCCATGTGACGATTGCGATGAGGACGAATGCGAGGTGCGCCATATGATGCTCGATGTGCGCGAAGCCATCGCCAGCGTTCTGGATCATCGGACGCTAGCCGACAGCAAGGCCATGGATATAGCCTCACTGTCAGAATAGGCCTCAAGCCGCGGCGGCCGACCAGTTCGGGAACGGATCGTTCAGCCCCGACCAGCGCTCTGGCACGAAGTCTTCTTCCTCAAGAAGACATTGATCCAGCTCATCGATGAGCGCATCTTCCTGCATCGGATCGACACCGATGAACACAATCTCCTGACGCCGATCACCCCACACCTTATGGAAATATGGCTCCATGGCGCGCTGCCATTCGGGTTCCGCCGGCCAGTATTGCTTCG
This sequence comes from Brucella lupini, assembly GCF_002252535.1. Lineage (NCBI taxonomy): Bacteria > Pseudomonadati > Pseudomonadota > Alphaproteobacteria > Hyphomicrobiales > Brucellaceae > Brucella > Brucella lupini. The sequence continues at coordinate 95,840 of NZ_NNRN01000065.1, read as the reverse complement.
GCACGGATGACCACCAGCGCCCTCTTTTTCCGGTGCGGACCAACGCGCCCGCCTGACTGATTTCACCGACAAAATCCGGACGGGTGGCAAGCCAGAAGAAGCCTTTCGCCCGCACGACACCCGGCCAGCCCTTGTCGATGAACGATTGAAACCGTTCAGGATCGAAGGGACGTCGCGCACGATAGACAAAGGAGCGAACGCCATATTCCTCGGTCTCGGGCGTATGCGAGGCAAAGCCATGCAACTCCTTGTACCAGAGCGGATGCTCATGCGCCTTGTTGAAGTCGAAAAGCTTCGTGTCCAATATGGCGTCGAGCGACACTTCTCCGAAATCGACCTCCTCGATGCGGGCATCGGGATTGAGCGAGCGGATGACTTTGTGCGCCAGATCACGCTCCTCTTTTGAAGCGGTCGATATCTTGTTCAGCACGACGACATCGGCGAACTCGATCTGTTCAACCAGAAGATCGACAAGCGTGCGCTCGTCATCTTCGCCAAGGGATTCGCCGCGATCACGCAGAAAATCGCTCGATGCATAATCCTTCAGCAGATTGGCGGCATCAACAACTGTCACCATCGTATCGAGCCGGGCAACGTCCGAAAGACTGTTGCCCTTCTCGTCGCGAAACTCGAACGTGGCGGCAACCGGCAGTGGCTCGGCTATGCCGGTCGATTCGATCAGCAGATAATCGAAGCGTCCCTGAGCTGCCAGTTGTGAAACCTCCTTCAGGAGATCATCGCGCAATGTGCAGCAGATGCAGCCATTGGTCATTTCGACCAGCTGTTCATCCGTGCGGGAGAGATTGGCGCCGCCCTCACGAACGAGGGCGGCATCTATATTCACTTCACTCATATCATTGACGATCACCGCGACGCGGCGGTTCTCGCGATTATTGAGCACGTGATTGAGCAGTGTCGTCTTTCCGGCCCCGAGAAAACCGGACAAGACCGTAACGGGCAGTCTCTTTCTCATGACTCCGTTCCTCATCAAACTGGGTAGAATCAATCGTGATGGTGGTGATCGAGGTTGAAGGTCAGCGTGGTGAAATAGCTGAGCTTGTCCGCTTCCTTTGAATCAGACAGCGGCCTGGAATAGCCCGCCCCAACGACATTGAGACCCGCGTTGCGGATATTGATCCTGGCGATGCCTTCCGCGTCGGTTTTCACCGGCGCTGCGTGACTGTCATTGACATAATCCGCCGTGACCTCGACGCCTTCCACCGGCTTTCCGTCAAACAGAACCTGCACGGGAAGCTCGTTGCCCGCCTCCAATATTGTCGGGTCCATCAACGGAACGATTTCGAAAGGCAAACCTTGGGCTTCTGGCTTTTTGCGCAGATGATCCAGAATGGCGACAGCAAATTTCTGACTCTGGCTGGACTGTTTTGCGCCCGGCACTTCCGATTTCGGCTTGTTGACCCACTTGCCGTCCGGACCCTCGGCCCAGAAGCCATTGTCGAATGTGCCGCTGACCACGACTGCATCCTTGGGCACGCTCAGCAGGGCATGATCTTCCTGTCGTTTGATCTCGACGGCGACATCCTTGCCCTCTCCATTCTTGGCCGTAACCGTCTTGAGCTTCTGCGGGTCATAGGCCTCATCGCTTGCGCCGTGACCGTAAACAACCGCCTGCGTTCCGTGACGTTCTGCAATCCAGATTCCATGAGCACCCGCGATTGCGGGAGCAAGAAAAGTCAAGACAGCACCAGCCTGAAGCGCCTTCACAAAGCTACGCATTCTCTTCTCCTTAATGTTATATCATAACAGATTTAGTGGTGAAAATAGGCGGCCTGAGCCGCCTTTGAGTGTCGAAATGCAAGTTTCGATCCGCTTCAATCAGGTCGAGGCGCACTCATTAGAGCATGTCTCCCGAAAGTGGGAACCGGTTTCGGGATAAAGACATGCTGAAAAACAAACAGATAGAGTATTTCCAATGATTCAATTAAAACAGGAAATGCTCTAGTGCCGGGCTGCCCGTAAGTTAAAGCAGGGTCCAGCCCGGCACCGTTGCGACCGCTACCAAGTTATGGGCGTGCACCTGGCGAGGGCGCGGTCGCAGCTGTTGGCCCTATTTCGACAGACAGTCCTTCAACGAATCCGCCAGATTGCGAATGAGCTGCGGATAGAGATCCGGACCATCCTTCAGTTCTGCCCCCAGCGGATCGAGAACGCCTGTCCTGGCATCCGTTCCTTCGATAACTGTATTCACCAGCTTCGGTTCGAACTGCGGTTCGGAGAACACGCAGGTTGCGCCAAGCGATTTGATCTTCTCGTGAATTTCCTTGATGCGCGCGGCACCCGGCGCCTTTTCCGGGCTGACCGTGATCGATCCGGCCGCCTTCACACCGAAACGATTTTCGAAATACTGGTAGGCATCATGGAAGACGATAAACGGCTTGTCCTTTACCGGCTCCAGTTCGCTGGCGACTTCCTTGGTCAGCGCGTCAATCTTCTCGCCATAGTCCTTGGCGTTCTTTTCATATTGCGCAGCGTGTTCGGGGTCGCTTTCGCCGAGCGTCTTGGCGATATCCGCCGCCAGAACCTTTCCGTTTTGCGGGTCGAGCCAGAAATGCAGATCATATTCACTGTGACCATGGTGATGGTCATGCCCGCTTTCCGATGCTTCGGCGGCATGATTGTGCCCCTTGTCGGCATCGGCGGCATCCTTCTTGTCATCGTTACCATGGTCATGACCTTCGGCACCATGGTTGTGACCTTCATGGCCATGGTCATGCGCTTCGAACGGACCACCTTCACGGAACTTCAGCTTGGTCAGTCCTTCCGCTTCACCAAGAGCGACAACCTTTGCGCCATCGCCAAGTGTGTCGATGGGCTTGTCGAGGAAGGTTTCCATCGACGGCCCGGCCCAGAAAATCACCTTGGCGTGCTCGATTGCTTCGGCATCGGAGGGTTTCAGGCTGTAGACATGCTCGGAACCCGCACCCTGAACGATCAGTTTCGGCTCGCCCACCCCCTGCATGACTGCGGAAACAATGGAATGGAGCGGTTTGATCGAGACCACGACGCCGTCGCGTTCTGCGGCAAGTGAGACATTTGCCGTACCAGCCAGAAATGCCGAGGCTAGGAGGAGGGAGCGAAGATGTTTCATAGTCTCTCTCTTGTACGATTGGGGAGGGGCACCACATTCTTGTGATATGTTATTTTATTACGTCAGTTGCGTTATGCTATAACGTCTGTCATAAGGTGAGGCAACCCCCATTTTGGAAAAATCACAGCGGCGGTTGCGCAATAGAGCGGCAACGGAAAAAGACGCTGGGAAAAATTTCGAATCGGCGGATGATCCGTGCGTGGGACACGAACATACAGGCATTGAAAGCCCGGAATAAATGAGCAGGAAGACCGCCCTCCCCGCCGAAAAAGCGCGGGAAACATTGATTGAACTGAAAGATGCCGGCGTCTATCGCGACGGGCGCTGGCTCGTGCGCAATGTCGACCTGAGTGTTGAGCGCGGGGAGATCGTCACCCTGATCGGTCCGAATGGCGCGGGCAAGAGTACCGCCGCCAAGATGGCGCTGCGCATCCTGAAACCAGACGAAGGCAGCGTGATCCACGCGCCGGGCCTGCGCATCGGCTATGTGCCGCAAAAGATCAATATCGACCGCACGTTGCCGCTTTCGGTCGAGCGCCTGATGACCCTGACGGGGCCTCTCTCGCGCGAGGATACCGAGACGGCCTTGGAAGTGGTGGGCATTCCGCATCTGGCCAAGGCGGAAATCGCTAATCTGTCAGGCGGCGAGTTCCAGCGTGCGCTGATGGCGCGCGCACTCGCGCGCAAACCGGACCTCATGGTGCTGGACGAACCGGTGCAGGGCGTCGACTTTTCCGGCGAAGCTGCATTGTACGAACTGATTGCGAAACTGCGCGACGACACAGGCTGCGGCGTGCTGCTGATTTCGCACGACCTGCATCTGGTCATGGCGGCGACCGACCGCGTCATCTGCCTCAACGGGCATGTATGCTGCAGCGGGACGCCGCGCGATGTGACGGCGAGCCCTGAATATATGCGGCTGTTTGGCAGCCGGGCCGTCGGACCGCTTGCCGTTTATGAGCATCATCACGATCACACGCATCTGCCGGACGGGCGCGTGCTTCATGCCGACGGTTCCGTGACGGATCACTGCCACGCCGATGACGGCCATCATCATGACCATGAACACGGGCATGATCATGAACATCATCATCACGAAGGGAGCGCGCCGCGTGCTTGACGATTTCTTCACCCGCGCCATCATCGCCGGTGTCGGGCTTGCGCTCACGACCGGACCGCTCGGCTGCTTCATCGTCTGGCGGCGCATGGCCTATTTCGGCGATACCATGGCGCATTCCGCCCTGCTCGGCGTGGCGCTGGCGCTCATTTTCGACATCAATATGATGATCGGCGTGTTCGCCGTTGCCGTGGCGATTTCAGCCATTCTGCTGCTCTTGCAGCGCCGACACACATTGTCGGCGGATTCGCTGCTCGGCATCCTGTCCCATGCCACGCTGTCGCTTGGCCTCGTCCTCGTTGCCTTCATGACATGGGTGCGCGTCGACCTGCTGTCGTTCCTGTTCGGCGATATTCTGGCTGTCTCGCGAATGGATATCGCCTTCATCTATGGCGGCGGGGTGTTTGTGCTGGCGGTTCTGGCCTGGTTGTGGCGTCCTTTCCTTGCTGCCACCGTCAGCGAGGATATTGCCCGCGCCGAAGGCATGAACCCCGCCCTGTCGCGCATTGTTTTCATGCTGCTTCTGGCCATCGTCATCGCCATTGCGATGAAGATCGTCGGAATTCTATTGATAACCTCGCTGCTGATCATTCCGGCAGCGACGGCACGCCGCTTTTCCTCCACACCCGAACAGATGGCCATTCTGGCCTCACTGATCGGTGCTGCGGGGGTTATCGGCGGACTTTATGGTTCCATTCATTTCGACACGCCATCCGGCCCTTCCATTGTGGTCGCGGCGCTTGCCATTTTCATTTTGAGCCTGCTACCCCTACATAAGAGGGAAAAGGCATCACCGAAACGGATCGCTGGACAATGAGCACGCATCACCATCATCACGCCCCGCAGGACCTCACCCGCAATCAGACACTGGTTTTCGACGTTTTGTCCAAAGCGGAAGGCCCACTCAGCGCCTATACGATCCTCGACCAGTTGCGTGACGACGGTTTCCGCGCACCGTTGCAGGTCTATCGCGCACTGGAAAAGCTGCTCGATTACGGGATGATTCATCGCCTTGAAAGCCTCAACGCCTTCGTTGCCTGCGCGCACCCGCAATGCCATCAGCAGGGTCTGGTGGCTTTCGCGATTTGCGAGAAATGCGGTCAGGTGACGGAATTCTCCGACGCGGCGATCGAGAACCTTGTCAGCGCCTGGAGCCTTCAGAACGGTTTCAAGTCGCGCAAGACGACACTGGAGCTGCGCGGCCTCTGCGAAGCTTGTGGCGAGCACTGACAAACAGGAACCTGTTCAAGGTAACCATGTCCGCAAAATCCCGGTTTAAAAAGTAACGCATCGGCAATCGAAACCTGCTAGATTAGTCTCAGGGGAATAGCAGGTAAGATTTTGATATGGCACGGGTTAAGCCATCCCACGAACGTCGTAGGGAAGAGAGACAGCGTACAAGGCTGCGCTCCGGAAAGATCGTGGGGCTCGATGGGCGTTTCATCATCGAATGCCAGTTCAGCGATATCGCGCCCCATGGCGCCAAGCTGAGAACTGTCGAAGTCCCGACCCTGCCCGAACGCTTCTGGCTGTTTGACGATTATTACGGACGCGCGCTTCTGGCCCGCGTGGCCTGGCGGGATGGTCGTGAAATGGGTGTGGAGCTTGTATCCGACCCGGCGGTCGCACCGCTCGATGACGAGCGCCTCGCCCAGCTTGCAGGAAAATACTATTCGCTGTGACTGACAGGCTCTGCGTTGGCCTGCTTCTCTGACTGCTTGGCCGGTGCCGTCGGTGTCGGCGTGCCGCGCATGTTCATGGCACGGATTTCTTCCGCTGAAATATAGTTGAACTGCTCGACCAGAAGGTCCTTGATGACCGGCTCGGGGAACCGCGCATTGAGATCGGTGATGATCGAGGCACGAACGTCCTCGAAACTCACCTTCTCGACCTCTTTCGTATCCGAATAGCTGCCATAGAATTTACGGAATATCTCATCGTTGATGAAGAATTCGAGCGGCACGGTCAGCTTCTTGCGAATGTTCGAATCGACCGTATAGACAAGCTGCGTCACCACATAACCGGCGACGCCGCCATTCGAGATGATCGGCACGCTCATCACATCTGTCTTGACGTAATCCACGCCGCCAAATCCACTGGTCGCCGCCTGCGCCTCACCCGAAGATGAGACGTTCTGGCGAACCGCCAGGAAAAGCGAGCCGAAAGCGACGGCACAAATCCACAGACCGATGGCAATGATGCGGATCATCGTGCGTGACCGAGCCTCACACTCTGCATGCTGTAGGTGCCGTCCGCTTCCTGCGTTTCCAGCGCACCGCGAATGAGATCAGCCAACTCACCGACGGCCCGCAGATGCAGCTGCAGCGCTTCGCAATTCCTCTCGAGCTTCTGCTTCAGGCTGTCGAGCAGCGGCTGAAGCCGCTTCATCGTCGCCGGTTCGGCAGCACTGGCCGCTTTCTTGATCGCCTTGTTGAAATCATAAAGCCCACGGCTCTTGCGGGAGTTGATTTCCGCCAGATCCGGATTGCCGCCCTCCAGAAGAAGACGCGTTTCAGTATCGATGACATCTTCCAGACGTTGGATTGCCCGCACGACCGGCTTCAATGTGGGGTTCTCGGCCGGTTCCTCTGCCAGCGCCTGACCCGGTTCGCTCGTGACAGTGACGATTTGCGAATCCTCTGGCGGCAGGCTGTTTTCAGAGCTTGTCTCGGTCATTTAGGGGTCCTCAATTATGAAGCATGGCGGACGCTATGGTTGCGGGCCAATCAGCCGCGCGCGCTGTCCGTATCGCTGTTGTTGTCGAGTTGCTTTTGAATGAGCTTGCGTTCGAAGCCATGCACAATGTCCTTCGATACGCCGTTCTGGCCCACACTTTCTCCCAGATTATTGATCACGTCTCCTAACGCTATCGTCGTCGGCGCGTCTGCCCGCCCGTTGCGCGCCGCCTGTTCCTCAAGCAACTTGGCAATGCCGACACCGCCGCCATCCGCCATCTTGTTTGCCATGGCTTCCGCCATCATGGACTTCCAGTATTCACCGGCAATCCCCTTCCCGAAGGTCGCCGTCGTGTCACTGGTGAACATCGACTGCACGAAGGATTGCAGCATGAAGGCCTCGAACTTGCGATAAGCCGGACTGGCCGCATTCTGCGCATCCGGTCGCACGCTGACCCCAGCCGCAAGGCTGTCGGAAAAGCTGGCGAAATTATCCCGCGTCAGTCCACCACCGGCGGCGGGTGCCGCCATTGTAGCTGCCCCAGTGGATGCCACCATGGTTCCCGATGCGGACGGCGCTCTCAGCCGTTCCGCCGCCATGCGATAGGCTTGCGGATCGGCGGCACGCGCCACGTCCATCACCAGATCTGACGGCGGGTTGATCGCCATGCGCCATTCCTTCTTCTGTTGATTGCACCATAATGGGTCAAACTTGACTGAAACTTGTGCGTGCGTTCAGCCTCAATTTTGCGCTCAATCAGGGTTTTGCGGCCTATTTGTCGTTTTCCGGCTAATAAATTCCTCGATTAGGCTGGAAAGTTCGCGCCGTTCGCGATCATTTTCAGCATCCGTCAGGCGATCTTCCAGCAACTCGACACGTCTTTGTTCCTGCAAAAGTGCTTTGCGTTGTGATTCGAGACGCTGCTCAAGCTGCAGCGATTCGGCAGCGTTATTGCCGAGGCGCTTGATGAGCAGCGACGGATCGATATTGAGCGCATCGCCATCATAGCGGCGGTCCTGCATGGCGATCAGCGCCTCTCGCTCTTCATCCAGCGCGCCCTTGCGCGCATTGGCTGCAGCAAGAGCCTGTTCCAGCCGGGCGCTTCCGAGCTTTTGCAGTTCAATGAGCTTCTTGAGATTGCGCGGATTCGTCATAGCTGCCCTCAAAACAGCTCGCGAAGCTGCGTCGCAGTTTCGTTGGTGAAGAAGCGCAGGAGTTCCGGCAGGATGAAATAGACCACCAGCAGCCCTCCCCCCAGCACGAATGGCATCGATACGAAGTAAACCGGTATGGTCGGCGTCAGCTTGTTCACCAGACCGATGGCGAAATTGACGAGAATCGCAAAAACGATGAACGGCGCTGCAATACGCAGCGTTGCCAGAAAAGCCGCCGAAAGCGCATCGGTGAAGTCGATCATTGCCGCATCGGGGCGAAACTGCCCGTCAACCGGAATCGCCACATAGGAATTGAGCAGCGCCCGGAAGATTTCCAGATGCATATCGGTAATGAAGAACAGGAACAGAGCGCTGAAAGTGACGATGGTGGCAAGTGTCGCCTGCGGTTCGCTTTCGGTGATGGCATCGGCAGGCGAGCCGGAATATCCGACTGAAACCGCCATCGTGCTGGCCATGAATTGCAGCGCCCAGAAATAGATATGCGCCAGAATGCCGATCACCGCGCCGACAAACATTTCGCTCGCCATCAGGCGGAACAGGGTCCACGGTTGCCCGGCATCGACAACGGTAACGATACGCTGCAACACCAGCGGCAGGACCGCGAATGAACAGGCCAGTGCAATGTAGAGTCTGACCTGCAACGGAATGCGCGCACTCGAAAGCCCCGGCATCAGCATCAGGCACGCGCCGATGCGGCAGAACGCCAGAACGGCGGCCAGGATGATTTCGTTGAGCGGCAATTGCGCGACAGGCACTCAAGGCCCTTTCATCGTATGAAGCAATAACTACTCCCCTCGCCCTTCGAGACGCCAAGCCTCGACAAGCTCGGCATGGCTCCTCAGGATGAGGGGTGTGGACGCTAGAACTCTTTCCTCATCCTGAGGAGGTGTCCTGAGCAAAGCGAAGGGAACCGTCTCGAAGGATCAGAGGATCGACGAACGCTGTCCTCTTACGAAATCGCGCCGAGTGACTTCACCTCCACGCCACGTGCGATTTCGACATGGGACAAGACAGGCAGGGTGGCGAACAAGCGCTCGATAATCATGCGAATGTATGGCCGCGCTTCCGGTGACGAAACCAGCACGAAACGTTCGCCATTGTCGAAATGCTTGCGAATGACGGTGGAGGCCTCGGTGCCGAACTGTTCCAGCAGGCGCGGATCGATGTCGAATTCGACGATTTCACCTTTGGCATCACGCTTGAGGCTCTGGTGGAAGACCAGATCCCAGCGATTGCCGAGACGCAGAACGTTCAGCACGCCATTGTCGGAAAGATCGCCGCAAATCTGCTGCGCCATGCGCATACGGACATGTTCCACGATCATTTCCGGGCGGCGAACGAGCGGTGCGATTTCCGCAATGGCTTCAAGGATCAGATGCAGGTTGCGGATGGAAATGCGTTCGGCGAGCAGCAGCTTCAGCACCGCCTGCAGGCCCGAATAGGAAATATGCGTCGGGCAGATATCTTCCAGAAGCTTGCGATATTCAGAGCCGAGACGGTCCAGCAGAATGCGCATATCTTTGTAGGAAAGAAGCTGGGCCAGATTGTTGCGGACGATTTCGCTCAAATGTGTCAGCAGGACTGAGAGATTGTCCACGGTCATATAGCCATCGCGGCGGAGATCGGACGCAAAGGTTTCCGGCACGGAATAGGCGCGCATACCGAAGGCCGGTTCGCGCACTTCCTCACCCGGAATGGATGGGATCGGGCGGTCGCCAAGCACGACAAGCGTTTCACCGACGCGCAGCTCGTGGCTGGCAACGGCCGTACCGTGAATCTTGATGCGATAGCTTTTCGGCGGAAGCGCGATATCGTCCGTGACCTTGATTTCAGGGATGACGAAACCGTATTCCTGCGCGAACTTGCGGCGCATCTTGTTGACGCGATGCGCCAGCTCCTGCTGCGATGCGATCAGGCGGGCGGAAAGCTGCTTGCCGAGGCAAAGCTCGATCTGGTTGGTTTCGAGCGACGCCTTGACGGAATTGCGCTCCTGCTCTTCCGCTTCGCGCTGCTTCTTGCCGGCCTCGTTGGCTTCCGCCTCGCGCTGGCGCGCTTGTCGTCGGGGTACGGCAATACCGATGAAAGCCATTGCGCCACCGAGCATAAAGAACGGGAAGGCTGGCAGGCCCGGCATGATGCCGAGGACGAAAAGCAGCATAGCCGCAACCAGAAGCGCCTTCGGATAGGCACCCAGCTGACCGAAGATCGCCTGATCGGCAGAGCCGCGTGTGCCGCCCTTCGACACCAGAAGACCGGCGGCAAGCGAGACGATCAGGGCCGGAATCTGCGTTACCAGACCATCGCCGACCGACAGCTTGGTGAAGACATCGGCTGCGTGCGCAATATCCATGTCGTGGCGCGTAGCGCCGATGATGATACCGCCGAAAATATTGACGGCGGTGATGATGAGACCGGCAATCGCATCGCCGCGAACGAATTTCGAAGCACCGTCCATGGAGCCGAAGAAGGAGCTTTCCTCTTCCAGCTCGCGACGGCGGCGCTGCGCTTCCTTTTCATCGATCAGGCCGGACGACAGGTCGGCATCGATGGCCATCTGCTTGCCGGGAATGGCGTCGAGGGTGAAGCGCGCGCCCACTTCCGCGATACGCGTCGCGCCCTTGGTGATGACGAGGAAGTTGACGATGATGAGAATGCAGAAAACGACCAGACCGATGACGAAGTCGCCGCCCATCACGAATTGCGAGAAACCGTGAATCACGTGTCCTGCGGCGAGATAGCCTTCATTGCCATGGGTGAGAATCACGCGCGTCGTCGCGATATTCAGCGACAATCGCATCATGGTGGCGATCAGCAGTACCGTCGGAAAGGCGGAAAAATCGAGCGGGCGCTGGATCCAGAGCGCAACCATCAGGATCAGAACCGAGAACGCGATCGAAAATGCCAGGCCGATATCCAGCACGACAGCCGGAACAGGCAGGAAAAGCACGGTCAGGATGATGATGATGCCAACCGCCAGCCCCATATCGCTGCCGGTCAGAAGTCCGCTTTTCATCAAGGGTTTAGCCGCTGCCTGCTGCACATCCATCTCCTGTTTCGGGACGGACCTTAGCTCGCGAAGCTTGCGCGAAGGCTACGTGCTAGAACCCCTTCTCGATACGAGAATAGGCCAGCAGCGTGAAGGAGTTGATCTGCGCACCGACGAACGGCGCGGTGAGGGCCAGCACGACGAAAATGACGATGATCTTCGGCACGAAGGTCAGCGTCATTTCCTGAATCTGCGTCAGCGCCTGGAAAAGTGCGATGCCGATGCCTGCAAGCATGGCGGCAAGCACCGCCGGACCGCTTGCCATAAGCACGGTCCAGATCGCAGAATTGACGATATCAAGCGCGTCGGCTTCGTTCACCGCATCGGTCCTAGCTGATCTTGACGCCTGCACCGATCATCAGCGTCTTGCCGTCTTCCAGTTCGGCCAACATGCCGTTTGACTGGATGGTAACGGATTTTACGACGCCCGATATGCTGCCATCGGCATTGGTCAGCGTACGACCGATCCAGCCCTCAGCCTGTGTCAGAGACGTATTGGCGATCAGCGTTTCAAGCTTGCTGTTCATCTGCACGGCCTGCTCGACATTGGAGAAGGTCGCAAGCTGCGAAACATATTGCGTCGCGTCCATGGGCTGCGTCGGATCCTGATTCTGCATCTGGGTCACCAGAAGTTTCAGGAAGGAATTATAATCGACGCTCGCCTTGTTGGCAGCGGAATTGCTGTTGTTCGTCGTGTTGTTATTCGTCGTATTTGTGCCAATCGGCGGTGTCGTGGTCATGGGTTTGCCTCCGCAGATTTCCGGGTCGCAGCCACGGGCAAAACAGGGCTCTCAAGGCCCATCAGTTCGGCCTCGCGTGGATATTGCGCGCGAATTGTCTTGAGCGCCTCGAAAATGCGCCCGTTATGCACCAGCTCGTCGACCAGCTTCAGCGCATTCAGGATTTCCGCATCCTTGAACGTCGAGAACATGCCTTTCAGCATCTGCGCGAAAGTGGAGTGGGCCTGTTCGCGCATGGCCGGTTCGATCAGCATCATCTGCGCAGCGAAATAGAGCTGGCGCAGCGGCGTGGTCGTGTCTTCCGGCTGGAGAACATGGTTTTCCAGAAGGAAGGTCGCATCGTTCAGGAGTTCGAGCGAGACCTTGCGGTCGGCTCTCAGTACGGCACCGTTGATGAAGATTCGTTCGCCCGCGCGCAGCGAAAGGCGAATGGCCGGTTTTCCGTTTGGGGTCATCTCAAAGCCCATCCCGGATCGATTGTGTGATCTCGATCAGCGTGGCGTAATCATTGCTTTCGCCCTGACGGATGCGCTCGATTTCCTTCAGCACGAAAATACCGACGGAAATGATCGCGGCCTTCAGTTCCTTCGGCAGCACATTTTCCTCGGACCCCAGATCATCGATGATCGTGGTCCAGAGCTTTGTCGTGAAATAGGCCGCGTCAATCGCCTCACGCGAGCCGCTGCCATTTGCCTTCGCCGCCTCGAGCATTGCGATGGAACGGTCGAACAATGCCCGTTCCCGTTCCTTGGCGCTCGCCATATCGTCATTCATGACATCTTCGTAGCGCATCTGATACATGGTTTCTCCGTCTATCAGTTCGGACGGGCTCGCATCATGCTGCGTCCGTCCTCATTTCATCTCAACTATCTGAGATAGTTGAGCAGGCTCATATTCTGCAGCTGAACCGTCAGCGAATAGGACGTTTCAATCTGTGTCTTCAGAGCGTTGACGCGTGTCGCCGCTTCATAAGGATCGACTTCTTCGAGATTGAGCACAGACTGGTTCAGGATTTTTTGCTGTGCCGCGATGCGCGTGGTTGCAGCTTCGGTGCGCGACTGGGCGAGACCGAGCGTCGTCTGTTCCGAGGTGGTTTCGGTGATCGCCGTCGTCGTCGTCTGCATGGCCTGATGCGTCAGGGCTTCAAAAGCCGAGTTATTGAGGCCGATGGTTGCGAATTCGGCCACCATGACCGCCGACATGATGGTCTTGCGGAAACCGTCAGCATTGGCCGAGATCGATGTATCCGCCGTTTCTGTCGGCGAAATACGGCTCTTGATCACCGTGTCCGATGCATCCGACCAGTTTGCGGCCCAGTTGGCATCGTTGAACTCGTCAGCGAAATCACCTTCCAGAAAGGCCTTCATTTCGTCGCCGGTGATGTTCGCCACCTGCGGATCGTCGATGGCAAAACCGAAATGTGTCTGAAACGCCTGGCGCACCGCTGTCTGCGCGGCGCTGCCTTCGGTATAGTCGGCAACCGGCTTCACATCGGTGTTTACACCGGCAAAGATATATTCGCCGTTATAGCTGGTGTTGAGCAGACCGGTGACGGAGTTGAGAATAGACTTTGCCGACTTCGCAATCGTGGAGGCACTTTCGGCGGTATTGTTGGCGCCCGTCAGGTCGCCCAGAAAGTTCTGCGTGTTCTCGATGATCGTGCCGGCAGCGGTCTGCGTCGCATTCATGCGCTGCTGCACCAGCTTGTTCATGTCTGTAAGCACGCTCAGGCGATCGTATTCCTTGCGCAACGATACGGTCTGGCCAGACTTGGAGCCAAGCGACAGACCAACATCGAACACGGTTCCCGTGGTCGCTTCCTGCTGCGCCTTCAACATTTCGGCCTTGTTCTTCGCCACAAGGGCTCGCAGGGCTGACGTTGCGCCATAGGTGGAAATCGATTGCGCTTTCATTGGCCTCACACCGCGTTGAGAAGATCGTCGAGCATTGCGCTGATCGTGGTCAGCACCCGGCTCGATGCCTGATAGGAATGTTCAAGATCGAGAAGCAGCGCCATTTCAGTATCCATATCGACACCATTGGCGTTGGAAAGGGCTGCGTCTGCCTGGCTGGCAATCGTCGCATTATAGGAGAATTCGCTGTTGGCCTTCTGGCGCTTGCCTTCAAGCCAGCTGATCGATGATGAGCTGTAGTCCGTCAGGCTGGAGTTTGTCGCCAGACCCGCCACCGAATTGAAAGTCATCGGCTCGGAGAATGCTTCGTTGAGCGCACGCAGGCGATCGCTGAAACCTGCCCCACCTTCAGTATTGTATTTGTAGTCAGGTCCGTTGGCCCCACCGTCGCGCAGAAGAAGTGAGCTGCCGCCTTCCGACGTAACGAAGGCCGACGACACCTTGATAGTGCCTGCAATGCCTGCCGAGACGCCCGCACCGGGAACATCCGGCGAACCGGCCCAGCTGAACAGGCCCGTCTTGTCCGCGCCAACGCCGGTCTGGTCGCTTTCGGCGAACATCGTCACCAGATTGCGCGCAATCTCATCAAGCTGCATCTGATATTGCGGGGCGATCTGGTCACGCAGCTGCAGCAAGCCGCTCAGGCGACCCGTTCCATAAGGCTGGTCGAATGTCTCGTGGTTGAGCGGAACGCCATCCACCAGTACCGCCTTGCCGGCAATACCCGGCGCCAGCACAGTCGATTGCTCGAAGCTCACCTTGCGCGCCGTGGTCTCAAAGAGTGTCACGCCGTTCTCGGCAAAAATGACCATGTCATTATCGCCGCGCATCATGGTGGTGATGCCGATCTCGCCGGAAAGCTGCTTCAGGATCGAGTCGCGCTGATCCATATAGTCGGAGACATCGCGATTGGCGCGCGTACCGCCGACGATCTCCTGATTGATCTTTTCGAACTTGGCGAGAAGATCATTGATGTTGGCGACGGAATCCGCGATTTCACGGTCCGCATCATTGCGCAGCGACTGAACCTGCTTGGTTCCGGCATTGAGCGCATTGGCAAGCGATTGCGCCGTGGAGACAACACTGTCGCCAAGCGCGCTGTTGGACGGAGAAGCGGCAAAGGTCTGGAGTGCATCGCGCAAATCGCCGATCAGTGCCGATGGCGAACCGGAATAATTATCTGCCGAATAAAGCGACGAAAGGCGGTCAAGCCCGCCTGCGAGAATGGAAGAGGAAGAAGCCGTACTGTTGGACTGGATGAACTTGTTGAACAAGGCTTCATCCGCCGACCGGCTGATGCCCACGTAAAGAGAACCGTAGGGCCCCGATACGAGAGAAGCCGTGCGCCGGGAATAATCCGGATCGTTGGCGCCCGCAATATTGCGAGAGACAACGGAGGTCTGCTTGGACGTTGCCGCAAGCGAACTTTTGGCCGTCAGAAGAGCAGAACTAAGCGACATCTTACCCCATCCTACAAGTGCATCCCCGAAAAGCGCGAAGCGGTCTCGCGTCCGGAAATGCGGCTAAAACAAACACCTGGAAAGCCCCTGATAATTCCGCTGATATCGGAACTGCCCCATGTGCGGACCGTGTCTGTTGCCTGAACGGTCCGTATTCTCAATGCTGCAATTCCGGGGAAGACTTTTTCGCCATCCCCGGAATCGTCTCGATTTATCTCTTCAGATTGACCAGCACGTCCATCAGTTCGGAACCGGTCTGGAATACTTTCGAATTGGCCGTATAACTGCGCTGCGCCTCGATCATGTCGGTCAGTTCCTGCGCAATATCGGCGTTGGATTCCTCCAATGTGCCCGACATGACCTTGCCCATGCCGTCGCTCTGCGGGAAACCGAGGCGGACATCGCCCGAGTCCGCGCTCGGCAGGAACACGTTGCCGCTCACAACCGTCATGCGATCAGGGCTTGCCACATTGGCCAGCGGAATACGCGCCAGAACCTTCTGTGTGCCGTTTTCGTAGATGGCGACGACCGAACCGTCATTGGCCACATCCACGCCCTTGACCGCAGATGGTGCCTGACCGTTAATCTGCGCCTGCGAAATGGTGTAGTCACCTGCGCGCTGCGTGGATGCACCCAGATTGAGATTGAGATTCTGACCGCCATAGGGTCCAAGATCAACCGCAACACCACCGGCAGACGTCATGTCGCCTGTTGTCGGATCGAATGTCAGCGTCGTCGGACCACCGACCACTGCATCGTCGGCAGCATTCTTGACCGTGACGCTCCATTCATCCGCACCGGTCTTGGTGAAATAAACGTCGAGCGTGATCTTCTCGCCCTTGTCATTATAGGAAATCAGCGACGTCTTGTGATTGAACTCACCCGCCGCCGGGATCTGATCGGTAGACGGCAAATTGACCGTGAAATTGCCAGACGTGCTGGCCTCCGGCGGAAGTGCTGCACTGTTGACATTGATGATGTTCAAACCGGCCATTGTCAGCGCGCCAGCCGGGTCGTTCGGGCCCGCGCCCAACAGATAATAGCCGGCTGAGTTGACCAGATTACCGTTCTTGTCGGGAACGAAGGAGCCAGCACGGGTCAGGAAGGTCGAGCCGTCCGCCCCCTGCACCACAAAATAGCCGTTGCCGTCGATGGCAAGGTCTGTCGTGGACGATGTGGAGCGGATGCCGCCCTGGTCGGAAATGCCGTAACGAACATCAGTCAGAACGCTGCCGGAATTATACTGTCCGCCAGTGCTGGGCAGAACGAGCGACGAAAACTGGGTTTCCGCACGCTTGTAACCGACGGTGCTCGCATTCGCGATGTTGTCAGCGACCGCCGACAGGCGGTTCGCCTGCGCGTTCATTCCCGAAACACCGGTCCGCATCATACCGTAGAGGCTCATTGGCAGCTCCTGATTAGTTGTAGCAACCAGCTCAAAGTCCGAAACCGTCGGGCTGGAATTCGTAAAACCGAGCGACTGAATCGGCACACCGATCCAATCATCCGCGGTAAAGCTAATGGACCACGCTTGCGTGAAACTGTAGCCTCGGGATTTTCTACGCTTTTACTGAGGAGACAGGCGCAATTTCAGAAATCCGCAAATGTGCTCGAAATCGCGATACTGGGGATTATGGAGATGCAGCAATATCACTCGATATTGATGCAGTAGCCGAGGAAGCGCTTGGAATCGATCGGATCGAAACCCATCTGCTCACGCAGCTTCTTCCGCAACTTGCTGATATGGCTTTCAACGACGTTTTCTTCGACTTCACTGTCGAAGATGCCGTAGATCGCGCTGAAAATCTGCGCCTTGTTGAGGCGACGACCGCGATTGGCGATCAAATATTCCAGGATGCGGCGCTCGCGACGCGGCAGTGGAAAATCGATGCCATTGATCTGCGGATCACGACCATCGGAGAAAACACGGATCGGGCCGAGCTCAGTGCCGCTGTCGTTGGAAGCAGCTGATGCACCTGCACGGCGGCGGATCGCATTGATGCGCGCAAGGATTTCACGCACATGCACCGGTTTGCGAACAACATCGTCAACCCCGGATTGAAACAGCTCAAGTGTATGTTCAAGCGAGGGGCGATCGTTGACGGCGATGACGGGCGCCTTGCAGCGTTCACGAATCCGGGCTGGAAGGCGATGCTGATCTGCACATTCGCCGATCAGAAAAGCTTCGACAGCCATAATATCCTGTTGTGGAACGCTCTCGACCCATTCGTCGAAATCGGTAGGGGTAAAACCTGTTGTCGTGATGCCTTCGCGACCGAACCAGGAAGAGTATCCTTCAGTCACTATGTCCCTGTCGTCTACGACAACAATCATCGGCCCGCCTTCCGAATCAATATGTTAGCCCAAGCACGATAGGAATAACTGGCAGGAGGAATCAGCAACAATGGCAATTAGTTGCCCGCAATATATTGGGAGGCAATTTAGTATATTCTAATTTAATGGGAATCGCACTGATTGCAATGCGCCTACCTCTTTAGCCGTAAGAACCTTAACCAGATGTTAACGGCTCACGAACTTTTACGATTCTTTACAAGGGCTTAAAAATCCGCGTGCTAATTTAGCTTCCACCGGACCCGGCAATCACAGGTTGAACATAGACAAACCGGGTGTATCTGACGTTCTGTTACAACCTGTAAAATTCCAAGGGATCCCTGTTCAGCCGAAGCAGAAGCTTCGTGCCTGTGGCGTCCAGTTTCCGAAGCCGGTGGCGACCATATTCGTCATCACGCGACAGACATAACGCTTCTGGGCGGGGTCGTTGTTCGGGCCTGCGTGATAGCGCGCAACCGCCATCGTCCAGTTGCCTTCGCGCTGTCGAAGCTGCCGCAGAAAACGCGCCGCATAATCAACATTGAGGCTCGGCATCAGCATCGCGGCGACCGACGGAAATTCCTTGCCGTGATAATAATAGTTGATCTGCATGCAACCGAGGTCGACCAGCTTCGCACCTTCGGCCCGCACTTCCTCGAAGCGTCTCACCGCCGCCATTTGCGATGGCATAAATTCGGCACGGCCTTCAATATTCATCGCATAAGGTTGCAGCGAGTTCTTGCGACCGGTTTCCGTGAGGCCGACCGCGTAGAGTATGCCAAGCGGCACATCGTAGCGGGCGGATGCCCGGTGCATTTCACGCTCGCAGATATTTTCGGCGCGGGCCGGGCTGCTATCAGACAACCAGACCGCGGCCGCGGCCATCATTGCGAGAAATACCGTTCCCGTTGTCATGAGCGGTTTGCATGTCTGAACGCTCGCGTCCTGCCTGACCGGATTCGCCATTCTGCCTGCCCTCACCGCCCATAAAACCCGCCTGTGCCTCAGCGCCGTTTCGCCCGTCGAAGCCCTGCTGCATGTTGAAAGCTTGCTGCTGACCCGGTTGCTGGCCCGGTTGCTGGCCACTGGCCTGTTGCTGGCTCGCATTCTGCGATGCCTGTGCCTGCTGGACGGCACCTGCCGCGTTGCGGTCGGCGACAGTCACTGAAATTTTCGCATCGTCTGCAATGCCCGCCGCTTTCAGTGCTTTCTCAATCATCGAGCGGTCAGCGGCGAGCGCTTCCGCCGCATGGGTCTTTTCAGCGACGAGATGCACCTCGATACCTTCCGACGCCACACGGATACGCGCCGTCACCGCTCCAAGCTCAACCGGATCGAGCTTGATCTGCAAGGTCTTGACCGTTCCGAAGCTGCGCTCGGAAACCACCTGAATGTCGGCTATCCGGGCTGCTGCCTGCGATGGCGTGGTGGCTGCCTTGATGTCTGCAGGCGCGTTACCCTTTGCGGGTGGCTGCTGCTGGATATCAGTTCTGTCAGGCATTTGACCCGACTGCTGCTGTGCCGACCCCTTATCAGTTTTCAGAAGGCTGGCGAGATCGTCTGGAGCGTTTTCGGCCTGATTGTCGCCGGTAGCCTTCGGTGCGTCCTGATTGATTGCCTGATCCGGTTTGGTGCTGGCCGTTGGGATTGCTGCAGCCTTCGAAGGCACTGTTTCAGGCGTGCGTTTCTTCAGATCGGCCTGCAGCTCGCCCCCCTGCCCCTCGACCTGTTTCGGATCGATGTCCTTAATTAAGGCAGAAAGCGGATCGGGGGCATTTGTGTCGTTTTTCGCAGTATTCGGCGTGGAAAAACTGTGATTTGCCCCTTTCAATTCAGGCGAAGAAGCGTCCAAAGAAAGGAGATTTTGTGGCAGGGCAAACAGAGCGACCGGCTTTGAACCTTCCTCATCCTTCGTATCTGTCTCATCCGAACCCGCATTGGCTTCGCTGTCGCTCTTCTTTTCGACCTTGCCCTGAGGCTTTTCGAGAAGCGAACTGAACAATTTTGCCGGGTCAGCATTATCCTGCGCCTCACCCTCGGCTTTTGCCTGGGAAGGACCTGAATTTCGGGCGAGCGAAGCAAGTCGGCTGGTGGAATTCAGCAAAATATCAATGCTCATTGAACGGTCTTTCCTAGCAAGGCATCGATCTCGGCGAGCTTGCGCCGCGCATCTTCCATCGTTTTCTGCAAGTCGTCTTCCGGCTGGTTCTTGACCGGCTTCATGCTAACCGCCGCCGGGGTCGGCTCAGGTTTTACGACCTCATGCTCCTGCGAATCCGCCACTGCCATTGGCGGCACATCCCGTTCGGTGAGAGCGGGTTTTGCAGGCGGCAAAGCATCTGGAGTGCGTGTAACCACCGTGCCGACCGCTTCAGCGGCCTTCAACAATTTCCGGTCACGCTCCTGCAATTTGTCGGGTGAAATCTGCGACAGTTCACGCAGCGCGCTGCCCGCCGAATCCGAAGCCACATCGCTTGCAGCAGCATAAAGATTGGCGCGGGTAGGGTCGGCCTTCAGCCTGTCAGCAAGTTTCTTCGCCTCTGCCGACATGAAACGCGCCCGCTCCGTCTGGCCATCTACAAGCGTACCGCGCGCGATTTGCAGATAAAGCGAATATTGCATCACCGGATCGGCAGAGCCGATCAGTTTTGCCAGCTCCGCATTGCCGATACGGTCGTTGAGTTTCACCGCAGCATCGACAAACTGCGCCATGAAATCACGCATATAGGGCGAACGCGGAAAGCGCTGGAGATAGTTGCGCGACAGGAGCCTGATCTTGTCGGCATCGCCGAGCTTGGCCGCAATCGGCATCGAACGGCGGATTGCCGCTTCCTCAAACAAGGTGCCCGGCGCATCGAGCCGCACCTGATCAAGCCGCATCAAGGCCGTCGCTGGGTCGAAGGCGGTCATCTGGCTAGCGGTGACAAGCACGATGGATGCCTTCAGTTCCGCTGGAACATCAGGCGAAAGCGGGACCGAGAAAAGTTTCACCACCTCAATCGTCTGGCCGGAAGCATAGGCCAATGCGCCCTTGACCAGCTCCGGCGGCACCGCATCGGTCTTGAGGTCGGCAAGAACCTTGCGCACCGCTTCCGGATTGCCGCCGTTGAAGAGATAGATGATCGCCGCATAGACATTTTCCGGATTGCTCCAGACGTCATTCGACGCTCGGCCCATATCCGCGCTGACAAAGCCCAGAAGCTTGTTCAGCATCACCACCGCCTCCGGTTTTCCGGCGACGACCTGATCCTGCAACATGCGCAGCGAACGCACGAGCTTGTAAGGCTCCAGCACCGGCAGCGCGCGGGTCTCAGCCAGTGCCTGCGTCTGCGCAAAGACTGGATAGGCCGCTCCCATCAGGGAGAAGCCTGCAACACATGCCAGCAAAGAGCGCATGGCGAGCTGCATCATGGAGCGGATTTCAGGAAAATATCGATGCGGCGGTTTTCAGCCGCATTCGGATCGCTGGCGTTCTTGGGCTGGCGGTCAGCATAGCCTTCAACGCGCAGCACACGCTTTTCATCGAGCCCGCCGCGAACCAGCATGTAATAAGCCATCTGCGCCCGCGCCGAAGACAGACGCCAGTTATCATAGGTCGCGCTCTTGAACGGGCGCGCATCCGTATGCCCACTGATGATGACTTCACCCGGCTGGCGGGAAATCACCTGCGCTATACGCTCCAGCATCTGCACCACGCGGGCATCCGGCTTGGCCGAGCCGATGGTGAACATGCCATAATCGATCTTGTCGGTGAGCTGGATCATCACACCGCCATCGACCGGAACGACCGTCACATCCGGCATCGGCTCGGCTTTTTTCGCCTCAACGCCGTCTTTCGCGGCTTCGCCCTCAGCTGCCTTCTTCAGGTCGGCAATGAGCTGCTCCTGCGTTTCTGCAGGCTTTGCAGCTTCCTCCGGCTTCGGCTGTGCTGTTTCCGACTTGGGTGGTGCGGCAGGCGCAGCATCGGGCGGGGTCAGGTCATCGACAGCCTTGCTCGACCAGTAATCCGGGCTGAACGGATCGCGATAGGCTTCACCGCCTTCGGCACCCGTTGCCGGACCGGATTGCGAGGTACCGCCATCGCCCTTGGCCGACTGGTTCTGCAGAACACCGGTTTCATGAGCCAGTTCCGAGAGGACCGCATAGGGTTCGCGGAAAAGCTGGCGCTCTTCCTGGTCGCTTGGCGGCGCAACCGTCGTATCGTTGATGACCTTCGTGCTGTTTTCGATCTTCTGGTCGCTCTCATAGCGAACCTTGCCGTCTTTTTCCTCGACATCCTGCACGCCCTTGGAGCTTGAATGCCGGTCCATCAGCTTGACGGGGTTGAAATAGCTGGCAACCGCTGCCTTGGTTTCCTCATTGGCGGCATTGATGAGCCACATGACGAGGAAGAAGGCCATCATTGCAGTCATGAAGTCGGCATAGGCGATCTTCCACACGCCACCATGATGGCTGTCATGGTCGTCGTGCCCGCCCCGGCGAACAATGATGATCTCACGTTTGGTTTCGGGATCAATGCTCATTGAACCGCAGCCTTCAATTCTTCAAGAAGCGGCGCGATGCGCGTTTCAAGCTTCCGGTCGCCAAAGGAAAAGGAAAGTTCTTCCGCCCCGGTTTCTGAAAACCGGCAACCTGACGGCAGCAGAGCCGCATGATCGCGAAGCGGTGCAATCAGTCGCGCTGGACCGGAGATTTCCGGTGCTTCGCCATCGAGCGCCAGTGCCGCAATGCGCCGCGCAAATTCCGCGACCGCCTCACGCTCCATCTTTTCCGCCAGCAAAGGCATCAGGATTTCGGCGATCTGACCGGAAAAGTTTCGTTCAAGCGCGGTCAGCGCTTCGGTCAGACTACCCGCCAAGAGCAAGGCCTGCTCACGCGAAAATGCAGCGCGCAATGTCTCGATCTCGGCCTCATGTTCGCGCAAAAGCCGCGTCTTTTCAGCGTCGTAAAGCGCCTGGGCTTCCCGGTGGCCGTCCTCGCGCCCTGCTTCGAATGCCAGGCGCTTTTCTTCCTCGATGGCGATGATGGCGGCGACTTCGGCCTGCTCGGCAGCGGCGGCTTTCTCAGCCGAGACGGGGCGCTTCGCTCCATCGCCGCCTGCCTGTGGCGGGGGTGTGTCTTTCAGCGGCATCTGCGGCGCAGGCGCAGCAATGATCTCGATCGCCTCATCCTCAATATGATGGGTCGAAAAATCGGGAAGATAACGGCTGAGGGAAAGCGCGCTCATCGTCAGGCCGCCTCAAGCTCCGGCATGGCCGAAACCTTTACGGCCGATTCCCTCAATGGCTGGGCTTCGCGGCTCGCGGCGGTTTCGTGAATCCACTGCTTGAGAATGGAGGCGACGCGCTCCTCATCCATGTCGATCATCTGCTCCAGACGTAGCTTGGCAGGCATGCGCATGCGCTGGCGAAGATCGCTGAGGCTGGTCTTCATCTGATCGGCATAGGCCTCCGGCCCACCGATGACAGCCTGCACGCCTTCACCAGCCGCCTGACCGCCGACGAAATTCGGCATTGCCACTTCACTCGTCTCGCGGACGGCCACTTCCGTGCCGGTTGGCTTGGCATTCTGGTCACGCAGCAGCGGACGCAGACCGAACCAGATCAGGAGACCAACGGCGGCAAGGATTGCAAGCGCATTGACAAAGGAACCGCTCTGGCGAAGCACAGTATCGGTCCACGGCGTGGAGACCGGCTCCATATCGGCACCGGCAGGGTCGAGGAAGTTCACCGCCGTCACATTAATGACGTCACCGCGATCCGCATTGAGACCGGCAGCCGTTGCAACGAGGTCGCGGATCTTGGTGATCTGCTGATCGACGAAATTGGCAGGCGGCGGTGTGGTACCCGCAGTTTCCAGAAGGCGCGCCTGATCGATGACCACGGCAATGGACAGCCGCTTGACGGTATAACCGTCGCTGACGGTGGAGACAGTCTTGCTGTTCATTTCGTAATTGGTCAGTTCCTCGCGGCGGTCGGTCTTTTCCGTCGAGCTTTCGCCGTTGCGGTTCTGGATTTCTTCCTGCGGAATGTTCTGTTCCACACCGGTTGCATTGTCGTTACGATTGTTGCGGGAATCGCCGCTTTCACGGACAACACGTACGGAACGCTCGACGCGGGATTCAGGATCGTAGGTCGTCTCGTTGATCTGGCGGCGGTCCGTATCGAGCACGGCCTGAACGCTCGTCTGGAAATGGCCAATGCCGAGATAAGGCGCCAGCGCCTTGCGAATGCTGTCATCCACATTGCCTGCAACCTGCTGTTCCAGCGAGGCGGTCATGAGGGCTGCGCCATTGGCAGCTTCGCCAGCCGATGCCAGCAGACGACCGTTGGTGTCAAGAACAGTGACGGCGGAAGCATCGAGCGATGGAACGGCGGCAGCGACCAGCTGGCGGATGGACTGTGCAGATTCGGCAGCAAAGCCGCCTTCGGCGCGGATGACGACCGAGGCGGACGGCTTCTGGTCGCCACGACGGAACGAGCCTTTTTCTGCCATGACTATGTGAACGCGCGCGGCTTTCACACCACGAATGGCCTGGATGGTGCGGGCGATTTCGCCTTCAAGCGCACGAACGCGGGTGATTTCCTGCATGAACGATGTGAGGCCGAGCGAACCCATATTGTCGAACAGCTCGTAACCGGCATTGTTCGAGGTCGGCAGGCCCTTTTCAGCCAGATACATGCGGGCATTTTCAGCCTTGCCGATGGGCACGAGGATGGACGAGCCGTCAGCCTTCACGTCGAAAGGAATGCCTGCTTCACCGAGCGCAAGGCCCATGCGGTTCACGTCGTCACGCGAAAGGCCGACATAGAGCGTCTCGTAGGATGGGCGGCTCAGATAGATGCTCGTATAGAGGATCGCGCCCATGAGTGCCGCGCCCACCAGTCCGAGCGCGATGAGTTTTCGCGCGCCGAGCTTGCCGAGCGTACCCTTGAGCTGTTCGATCAATTGCTGGAAATTCTGCTGCATCCACACCACCGCCATAATGATGCATGCAAACTAGCCCGCGAAGCTTGCGCGAAAGTGGCGGCTGATGAAGCAAGTGCTTCCGGAAACTGGTATTGAGCGCAAAGAATTGGGGCGCGGAATAAATCCCGCGCCCCGTTTTCCGCCCAAAGACATCCGATCCGATCAGGTCGGTTCGGATGCGAACCCCTGATTTACCTGAGAACTCGCGAGCGCCGGCAACCCGGCGCCCTTGCTGTCTACTCAGATTAGCCGCGGAACAGCGACAGGATGTTCTGGTTCGACGAGTTGGCAATCGACAGAGCCTGAACGCCGAGCTGCTGCTGAACCTGAAGAGCCGACAGACGTGCCGATTCCTTGTTCATGTCAGCGTCAACGAGCTGGCCAACGCCCTTTTCGATCGAGTCCGAAAGGCTCGAAACGAAATCCTTCTGCATGTCGATGCGTGCCTTTGCGGCACCCAATTCAGCAGCAGAAGTTGCCATCGAGCCGAGAGCGGCTTCAATGTCGGTCAGGAGGTTGTCGAATGCCGCGCCTTCGGTCCCAGCCACGTCCGTAGCGTCATAATCCGTAACGCCGGTCAGATCAGCGACATTGATGTCGAGGATCGACTTGGCAGATGCACCGCCGTTCTTGTCGAGAACGCCGGCAGCCGTGCCGGTGCCGGAATCGATAAGGCGCGTCGTGGAGTAATTCACGGAAATCGTGCCGGTCGTTACCTTGCCCGAAGCATCACGGTTGTAAGAGGTGATGACGTTGAGCGAATTGCTTTCAGCTACTGCCGGGGTGGCAGTAGGATCAGCGGTGTCCTTCGACGAATCCGAGGTCAGCAGGTTGGAGCCGGCATAGTTGGCGCCGGAAACATTGTCCTTGAGCTGAGCAACATAGGTTGCGATTTCGCTCTGAATCTTGGCGCGATCTTCCGCACCAGAAGTCTTCGCAAGAAGAACCTTCTGCTTGATCTGGTCAACAACTTCGATGGCCTTGTTCATGGCCGTATAAGCTGTGTCAACCTTGCCAGCACCGAGGCCGAGCGAATCCTGCACAACCGAGTTGGCTTTGTTGTCCGAACGCATGGTCGTTGCGATGGACCAGTAAGCAGCGTTGTCGGATGCACCGGCAACCTTGAGACCGGTCGAGATACGGTTCTGGGTTGATTCCAGTGCCTTGTTGGTCGAAGAAAGCGTCTGGAGAGCGGTCAGAGCCGACGAATTTGTAAGAATGCTAGCCATAGTTTTTTGCCCCTTGGGAAAAACAATCTGAGGGACAGGCCGGATTTTTATATTACCGGCATGGTGGAGCGGCATCATGCCTGTTGCCGCGTAACGCGCGGAAACCCACCATGAGGATCGTCGTAAGCTCGAAATATTAAGAGATTACTAAATAATCCGCTCAAATTTTAATTGAGGTTTTCTTTTTCATCAAGTGGGTTCCTGACAGATCGACGCGACCCACCGGTCCAAACTTATCCCCACTCCATATGTTCGCCTTATGTTCCACAAGTGTTAACTAATGGAAGGAAGATCATGCTTCGTTTTTCAATTCTGGCTGTTTCGCTCGTCGCCGCTTCAGCTGCATTGGCCGACAATCAGATCACAGTGAACTGGATCAACAATGCGGGCAAGTCCATCAATTATACACAAGGCGCCTGTAATCCCGACGGAAAGTGTACACGACCATCGACAATTGCGAATGGTGCAACCGGCGTCCTCACACACAAGGCAGAAGATGATACTTATCTACGTTCGATGATTGCGAGGTACCGCTATTCCGATAACACCGTTTATAAGTCGTGTCAGTTGACGGTTTATGCTGAAGGGCCAAGCTTCACCAATCCTGCACCTGGATGCAAGGCGTCGGGCTATAGTCGGCATTTCATCAAGTCCGACGGTACCGGCAGCAGCCCCACCTGTACTCTTGTGGCCGAAGAGGTCAATCATGACACCTGCGACTATAAGCTGACAGTCCGCATCAACAACTGAACTTTCGGAACGAGCTGCGGTGTGTCAGCTCGTTCCAGTCTCTACGAAAAGGATCGTATTAGGCTTCCGACCAGAATATTCCAGCCGTCGATCAGCACGAAGAACAGAATCTTGAACGGCAGCGAGATCACCGTCGGCGGCAGCATCATCATACCCATCGACATGGTGAGCGTCGCCACGACGAGGTCGATCACCAGAAATGGCAGCACGATCAGGAAGCCGATTTCAAAACCACGCCGCAGTTCCGAAATCATGAAGGCTGGAACCAGCACGCGGAAATCGACGATACCGTCATCGCCGGTGCGGAACGATGGATCAGCGAGATCTTCAAAGAGCCGCAGGTCCTTGTCACGCACCTGCCCCATCATGAATTCACGGAAAGGCTGCGATATTTCACCGAAAGCAGCTTCCTGCGTGATTTCATTGCGCATCAGGGGCTGCACGCCATTGTTCCAGGCCCGGTCGAAGGCGGGCGCCATGACATAGAAGGTCATGAACAGGGCAAGCGAGATCATCACCATGCTGGCAGGCGCGGTCTGGAGGCCAAGCCCCGAACGCAAAAGCGAAAAAGCGATGGCAAAACGCGTGAAGCTCGTCACCATGATGAGCAGGCCCGGCGCAATGGAAAGCACCGTCAGAAGTCCGAACAACTGCACGATCTGACCGCTCGCAGCACCACTGCCCGCAGGCAGCAGATTGTCGAGCGTCAGCGGCTGCTGCGCCTGTGCGGAAACGGTGAGAGCGAGCGTCAGGAGAACGCCAAGACCAAGAAGTTTTTTCATTCTACGACCAGTGCCGAAATGAAAACACGTTCGACAGCACCTTCCGAACGCAGGCGCGCGCGTTCTTCCAAATCGGAGCGCAAATAGGCAAGCCCGGCCGCGCCCTGCAATTGCATGAGGTTGACACTGCGCAGGAAGCTCAGGAAATCATCGCCGACGCTTGCCGCCACCGCCGCCGGAATTTCATGGCCCGGCTTTGCCACCAGCGAGGCTTCGAGACGCACCCAGGTATTCTGCGGAATACCGAGATTAGTGATGATCGGCTGCAGCGGCACGACGGTGCCGATGGAACGCGATTCGAAGTCGCCCTGCTTCGGCTTGTCTTCCTTGCCGGAAGGTTTGGCCGATGCCAGCTGATCGGCGGAAATCATGCCGCCCAGATACCAGCCGCCACCGCCCGCGATGACGGTCAGAACCGCGACAGCCGCCAGCAGCCCCGTCAGGGAGCCTTTCGCCTTACCGTCTTTTTCCGTTACCGTCGTATCACTCATGCTCAGCGCCCTAGAACGGAGAAACCTGATCGAGAATCTGCTGGCCGTAAGGCGGCTGCTGAATCTCGCTCAGACGTCCGCGGCCACCATAGGAAATGCGGGCCTCGGCAATCTTGTCGTAGGAAATCGTGTTATTGCCGGAAATATCGCGCGGACGCACGACACCGGCGACATTCAGCACGCGCAGCTCATTGTTGACGCGCACTTCCTGAGACCCGCGGATGATCATGTTTCCATTGGGCAGCGTATCGGTGACGATGGCAGCAACCTGCAGGCGGATATCTTCACTGCGCTCGATGGTGCCCTTACCCTTCGACTTGCTGTCGGAATGGGTGTTGAGCGAAGCATCCATGTCGCCGCCGGCACCGGCACCCGTGCTGCTGCTCGTGGCAAACGAACCACCGGCACCGTAAATGCCCTTCGACACACGCTCGCGATCCGTCTTGTTATCGAGATTGGCGCGATCGTTGATTGAAATGATGACGGTCAGGACATCACCCGGCGTCGCCGCACGCGGATCCTTGAAGAAATTGGTCGAACGCTGGTCCCAGAGCGAATAGGTCGCCTTGCTCGGACGCGCCGGATAGCCGTTGAACTGCGGATTGTTCTGAATACCAAGATGGGCCGCAACCGGGGACAGATCGGGTGCCCGACCGATTTCCTCCGGCTTGGTGGCACAACCGGCCAGAAGAACCAGTACTGCTGCTGTAAGGGTTGCTTTGTTCATGCTGTTTTTCATTGAACCGTATTCCCGGACTGCGCCGCGGCGCGCTGATCCCTGCCCGACTGATCCTTCACAGCCTGCGGTGCAGTCGTCGTGCGCTGCGAACCGACGATGACGCGGGCCAGCTTGGCCGCCTTTTCCGGCGGCATTTCATTGAGGATGATGCTGGATACGCGCGGGTTGAGCTTGAGGATCAGGGCTGCCGCCGCTTCGTCACCAATCAGCGCCATCTGCGCCGCCGCTGCATCGGGCTTCATTTTCGAGATGATATCGACCAGCGAATCCTGCGCCTTGCTGACAAACTCGTCGCGGCGCTTCAGCCACATTTCATATTCCCGGCGCTTTTCCTCAAGCGCACGCATCCGTTCCTCGACATCGGCCTTCAGCTCGGTCAATTGCTTGGCCTGCAGCGCGTAGCGGGCGTCCGCCGCCTGATCGTCGATATTGCCGCAGAACTTGCGGATTTCATCGAGGTTGCCAAGCGGCGGCGAAGAAGCAAGCTGCTGTGCCGCCGATGCCTCTACCGGTACTGGAGCGGGCGTCGCCGCCTGCTGCGCCAATGCCGGAGCGGAGGCAGCCAGAAGCAGCGCTACTGCCGAACCATACCGGATCATTTTATGAGCCATGGTCATTGCACCACCAGTTCCGCATGAAGCGCGCCGGATGTCTTGATAGCTTGCAATATTGCGATGATGCCGGTCGGCTTCACGCCGATCTGGTTCAGGCCCTTCACCAGATTTTCAAGATTTGCGCCGGTCAGAATGCCAATCTTGGCGTTCTGCTGGTTGACGGCGATATCGGTGTTCGGTTCGACAGCCGTTACACCATCGCTGAACGGCTCTGGCTGAACGACCATCGGGGTTTCTGTTACACGAACCGTCAAGCTGCCATGGCTGATCGCCACTTTGGAGATACGCACCTTCTCGCCGATGACGACAGTTCCTGTCCGTTCGTCAACCACCACACGCGCCACTTCGTCAGTCGTGATCGGCAGGCCTTCAAGCTCTGCGAGGAAACGTGCGGCAGGCACGTTCTTCGGACGCGACAGGCGGATCGTCTTGGCGTCGCGCGCAATAGCGACACCGCGACCATAACGGCGCTTGGCGAAGACATTGATCGTGTCGGCAGCGCGCACGGCAGTGGTGAAATCAGGATCGCGCAGCTCGACGATCATTTCGGTTTCCTTGCCGAAATTACCCGCCACTTCGCGTTCGACCAGCGCGCCATTGGGGATGCGACCGGAAGTCGGCACACCCTGCGTCACGCTTGCGGCTTCACCTTCCGCCGCAAAGCCGGACACGATCATGTTGCCCTGCGCAACGGCATAAATCTGATTGTCGGCACCCATGAGCTGGGTCATGACCAGTGTGCCGCCCTGCAGCGACGTCGCATCGCCGAGTGACGATACCGTCACATCGATGCGCGAACCGGCACCGGCAAAGGCGGGCAGGTTCGCTGTCACGATGACCGCAGCCGTGTTTTTAGAGCGGGTGGAGTTGCGCGGCGCGCTGATGCCGAGATTGTCCAGCATGGCGCGCATGGACTGTTCGGTGAACGGCGAATTGCGCAGGCTGTCACCGGTGCCCTTGAGGCCGATGACAAGACCATAGCCCACAAGCTGGTTTTCGCGCACGCCCTGAATGGTGGCGATATCCTTCAGGCGCGCAACCGCGCTTCCCCGGCCAAGTTCGGCATAGGCCATTTTCGACGGATCGCCACCCGAGCCAAGCCAATCGGCATCAGCATCCACTGCGGAACCGAATTCCCGCGCATTCTTCGACGACTCGTCCGCAAATCCTGCAACAGGCTGGAAAACGAGCGCCAGGACGGCGAACAAAGTGGCGATCTGGGCGGCGCAAGTTTTTCTCACTGCATCCCCACCTGAATGCGCCCATTGGCCAGCACCGTGCCGGACACGATGATGCCGCTATCGACGTTACGAACCTTGATGAAGTCGCCAGCCGCGCCGGATTCAAGCGGCGTGCCCATGGCGGTTATGGTCAGCGTACCGGCGGTAAAGACCAGCGGCGCCGGTACACCGCGTGTAACCAGAGACGGCTCCCCCAATGCGGAAACGAGGATCGGCTTGCCGGGGAGCAGCGTCTTGCGCGCCACCTTGCCTGCCGCCTGATCCGGGGACAGCACATATTGGGTCGCCGCCGGCGCATTGATGAAGAACTGCTTCTCCAGCAATGCCGTATCGCTTACGATCTGGCCGGGATAGACGGTGGCCGAAGGCACCACAAAGGCGATGCGGTCTGCCGCACTTGCACCAGCCATTGCGGCAAGCAGGAAGCCACCGGCAAGAACCAGCCTTTTCTTTTGAAAGATCGCCTTCACACAGCCCATCGCCATCACCGTCAGCGCAAGTTCTTCGATACGGTTGCCGCCATTTCGTCGGCAGCCTGAATAACCTTGGAATTCATTTCATAGGCACGCTGCGCCGTGATGAGATCGGTGATTTCCTTCACCGGATCGACATTCGACGCTTCGAGATAGCCCTGCTTGATCGAGCCGTAGCCCGGATCGCCTGGCACGCCGACCAGCGGACCGCCGGATGCTTCCGTCTCGCGATAGAGATTGCCGCCGAGCGGCTCCAGACCCGCTTCATTGGTGAAGTTGGCGAGGGTCAGCTGGCCGAGATCGACCTGATTGACCTGATCCTGCAGCTTGGCGAAAACCTGTCCCGTATCGGTGACCGTCACTTCAACGGCGTCTGGCGGAATGGTGATCGCCGGTTCGACAGGATTGCCATCGAGCGTCACAAGCTGGCCATCGGCATTCTTGTTGAACGCGCCAGCGCGCGCATAAAGCGTCTCGCCGGTCGGGCTCTGAATCTGAAACCAGCCCTTGCCGGTCAAAGCCAGATCGAATGGATTGCCGGTCTGGTTGAAACTGCCCTGCATATGGAGATTGCGCACCGCTGCCGTCTGCACGCCAAGGCCAACCAGAGCGCCTTCCGGCACGATGGACTGGTTAGCCTGATTGGGCACGCCTGCCGTACGCTCGGACTGATAAAGAAGATCGGAAAATTCCGCACGCGCGCGCTTGAAGCCCGTTGTGTTGATATTGGCGATGTTGTTGGCAATCACTTCCAGATTGAGCTGCTGGGCGTTCATGCCGGTGGCGGCGATCGTCAGGGCTTTCATGGCTTATTTATCCTTGGCTACCGCAAATCAGATGGGCATACGGCTGATTTCGAGATAGGCCTGCACGATCTTGTCGCGGATCGCGATGGCCGTCTGAAGCGACTGTTCGGCTTCCATGACTGAGCTGACCACATCGCGCACCGGCGCATCGCCCTTGATGCCCTGAATGGACGTCGCTTCAGCCGTCTGCAGCTTCTGGCCGACGGAATCCGTCATCTGAGACAGAACTTCGCCGAACGAGGCACCCGGAGCTGCCGGAACAGCCTGCGGCGCGGAAGTGGAACCCACGCCCTTTTCGGCTACGGTTTCCGAGAGGCGCGACAGGGCATTGCGCGCCGAAATGCTCATGATCGAGTCGTACATTATGTGCTCCTCAAGAGATCGATGGTCATGGAAATCAGCTCACGGGCTTGTTTCACGACCTGCAAATTGGCTTCATAGGAACGATTGGCTTCGCGCATGTCCGCCATTTCGACGACCATGTTGACATTGGGGTAACGGACATAGCCGCGCTCATCCGCTGCGGGATGGCTCGGCTCGTATTGCTCGATAAAGGGCGATGTGTCCTTGCCGACTTCGGCAATGCGAACTTCGGCGGCTCCTGTGCCCTGTTCCAGCTCGGTACGGAAGGACACCGTCTTGCGGCGATAGGGATCGGCGTCGGCAGTCTCGGCGGTGGACTGCGCATTGGCGATGTTTTCGGAAACGATGCGCAGACGCGTCGATTGGGCTGAAAGGCCCGACGCTGCGATCTTCAATGTGCTTTGCAAGGCATCGGAAGACATAACTACCCCTTCGCGACCGAAAGCATCATGCGATGGAACGCTTTGACGATGCTTGTGTTGAGCGAATATTCGCGGGCGATCTCACCGGCCTTCATCATTTCCTGTTCGACATCGACCGTATTGCCGGAATGGGTCTGCTCGGTGATGTCGTCCGGCCGCAGGCGCGCACCGGTAATCCCGTCGGCCCCGGATTCCAGATGCAGGGGGCTGGTGGCAGCCATGGTAAGCTGCGTCTTGTCCAGTACATCCGCGAAAGGCTGCACGTCCCGCGCCCGGAAATCCGGCGTGTTCGCATTAGCGACATTGCCCGCAACAGTGGCTTGTCTCACCGACAACCACTG
This sequence comes from Brucella lupini, assembly GCF_002252535.1. Lineage (NCBI taxonomy): Bacteria > Pseudomonadati > Pseudomonadota > Alphaproteobacteria > Hyphomicrobiales > Brucellaceae > Brucella > Brucella lupini. The sequence goes on along the minus strand of NZ_NNRN01000065.1, from coordinate 63,053 downwards.
CGCCTGCCTTGCAGCCAGATCGAAAAGATGAATGGAGCTCATGGAGTTTCCCGCCTTTACAGTTGATTAACTTAAAGGCCGGAACTTGCGTCAAGCTTGCGGGAGGATAGGGCAGGAGGGCCTTATTGCCTTCCCCCTCACCTCCGCATCTCAATCACATCGCCCGACGATGTCGTGAGCTGCCAGGTGCCAGCACCGCGACCGATTGAGACAAGGTGACTGCCATCCGGCAGCAACGAGCCTTTTTCGACGAACCAGTAGCCTGACGTATCCTCGATCATCGCCATGCCGCCGACGACTTCGCGCAGCGCGAAAACCGGCTTCGGGAACGCCTGCCCATCCCCGCTTCCATCGCCGCCATTGCCCATGCCGGTGCCCGGAAGCCCCTTGCCGTTCGACATGACCGAGCCTGTCATCGTGTTGTCCACATCGGCATTCGGCGCAACCTGCTCCGATGGTCGGAAGGACGGAAAACGACGCACCGTTTTCTGTTCCGAACGGTCCAGCGGATCGATGATCTTGCGCTCGGCCTTCTCGGGCGAACCCAGATCGACGCGCTGAAGATAGGTGACGAAAGGCAGCATCGCACTTCCGGCGGCGAGTGTGATGGCCGCGATCTTGAGGTAGCGATCCACCTTGCTCTGCGGCTTCTTCATGCCTTCCTGTCGTGCAGCGGCCTCGACCTCCGCCGTCAGATCTGCAAGGAGTTTCTCTTCCTTTGTCTTGCGAAAGCCCGTCATCATGCGTGTTGCGCCTGTCTGTCGCCGCGCAGTGCTGCGGCAAGGTCGTTATAGGGATCGTCCGATAGGCCGGTTTCCGGCGATTGCTGCAAGGCGTCGTAAATGCGCGGCACAAGATCGACCGCCTGGTCCAGAAGGCCGTCATGGCCTTTCTGGTACGCCCCGATGGCCCGCAGGTCGCGCGTTTCCTCAAAACGGGCAACCATGCCCCGCAATTGGCTGACCAGCTTGCGTTGTTCCGGCGTCCAATTGTGTTTCGCAAGGCGCGAAACCGAGCCCGGAATATCGACCGCCGGAAAGCGTCCCTGCGCTGCAATCGCGCGGTCAAGCACGATGTGGCCGTCCAGCGTGCCGCGGATCGTGTCGGAAACCGGATCATTGTGATCGTCGCCGTCGACCAGTACCGAATAGATGCCGGTGATGCTGCCTCCCGCTTCCGTGATACCCGGCCCCGCGCGCTCCAGAAGACGTGGCAATTGGCTGAAGACGCTTGGCGGATAGCCACGCGAAACCGGCGGTTCCTCAGCGGCAATCGCCACTTCACGCGCTGCATGGGCAAAGCGCGTGACGGAGTCGACGATCAGCAGGACATTCTGACCAAGATCGCGAAAATATTCGGCGATGGCCGTCGCCGTATTGGGCGCGAGGCGGCGCATCATCGGGCTTTCATCGCCCGTTGCAACCACGGTTATCGTTTTGTCCAGGTGACCTGCCATGGTCTCTTCCAGCATCTCGCGCACTTCGCGTCCACGCTCGCCGGTCAAAGCCAGTACCACCGTGTCGAAATCCGCCGCACGCGTCATCATCGCAAGCAGCGTCGATTTGCCGACACCCGATCCTGCAAAGATGCCGATACGCTGGCCGAAGCAAAGCGGCGTGAAAATGTCGATGACATTGACGCCTGTACGCAAGCCGCGATCCACCCGCCCGCGGCGCAAGGCAGCCGGTGCAAGGCTCTCGGATGCCATTGGCCGGGTACCGGGCTGCAACGCGCCCTTCCCGTCAACCGCCTCGCCCAGCGCATTGATGACACGTCCGCGCCATTCGAGTGCCGGGCGGATGCGCATCGGCCCTTCCTCGAAAACCGCAGCGCCAAGCGACGGAATGATGCGGTCATCGAAGGGTTTGACCAGCACCTGCGTGTCAGCCACCCGAATGATTTCGGCAAGGCTCTGGCCGCCTTGCGCGTGGATCGCCACCGCATCGCCCAAATGCGCATCACGCGAAAGCCCGCGCACGGCAATCGCCGAGCGTGACACGTCGCTCACCGTTCCGCCGATACCGGTGAGCGGCTTTGGCGCCACCGATTGCTGACGGGCAAAAGCGGCCAGACGGGAGAGCGGCAGATCAGGCGTCATCCGTTTCTGGAGCCCAGGGTCTTGATGGCTTCAGAGACGGTGCTTTCCTGCTGCGACAAGAGATTGTTGACCTGCTCGAAGGCGCGGCTCACGCTGATGAGGCGGGTCATCTCCGTCATGGCATCAACATTCGATCCCTCGATCATGCCCTGCACGACGCCCACGCTGTTGTCGTCGGCCACCGGCTGGGCAGGCTTGTTCGGGATCACGCCGGATGTGCCTGCATAGGTCAGGTCGGCATCGGCCGGGATAGTGTAAAGACCGATGGCACCGATCTGTGCTCCGTTCTGGTAGATTGCGCCGTCGCTTGAAATCTTCGGTGCGCCGCCGCCGGGATTGAGTACGATAGGGGCACCGCCGACATCGAGAACGGGGTGGCCGGTGATGGAAACGAGATCGCCCGTCGGCAGCATGTTCATGCGCCCGTCACGCGTATAAATCTGCCCCTGCGGTGTCGAGACCGACATCCAGACATCGCCCTTGACTGCAACGTCCAGCGGATTGTCGGTCTTGATCATCGGACCTGCTTCGGTACGGATGAAGCTCTTGCCCGCCGTGGCGAAACTCACATCGTCGCTGGCCTTGTTTGAAACGATGGTATCGAACTTGGTGCCCTCGCCCCGGAAACCGACCGTTGAGACATTGGCGACATTATGAGCAATGGCATCCATCCAACGTTCCAGCGTGATGAGCGACGAAAGCCCGACATAAATCGAATTATTCTGCATCGCCTAACGCCCGCCCGGCTTGAAGTTCTGCAAGGTGCTGAGAATATCCATCGAAATGCCGACGGACGAGGTTCCGCCCAGAAGCAGGGACGCAATCGACGCCGGGCTGCTCGCCGTTGGATTGTTCATCTCATACATGGCGGTAAAGCGCGAAATGAGCTTCGATACGTAATCGGGATCGGACATCTTGGTGAAGTCGATCTTGTCCTCGATCATCTTCGCCTGCTTGTCGACATCGGCGTTGGATATGCTGGATGGCCAGCCGAAGGTCGTCTGGATCATCGACACCAGCGCCTTGTCGCCAAGGATTTCGTAGGCATTGGTGATCGTCGGCGCCTTGCGTGCGAAATAGAGTGCCAGCCGCACGCCTTCATTCTGGCTTCCGGCTTCCGTTTCCAGCGTCTGACGAAGATATTTGTCGACGACACCTTGTTGGGCCGCAGTGCTCTCAGTCGCCTCTGCGCCCTTGCCTGCAAAGTCGAAGACGGTTGCAAATTCCTTGTAGCGTTTGTCGGTCAGCTTGTTCGCCATGGCATCATCGCTCGTGATGCCTTCGGTCAAAATCTTGCGGACAAACGCCTTGGCGAAGGCCATGTCTTCCAGACCGAACGCCTTCATCGCGTAATTATAAAGGCGGCTATCGGCCATGAAATCATCGATGGATTTCACCTTGCCGATATTCTCCTTGTAGTAGGCGGTTTCCCGCTCCACCATCGGTTCCTTCGAAACACGCTGCAACGACCGCGTCATATCCGACGCGATCAGGCGATAGCTCGTCATCGTATCGACCATGCGCATGACCCCCTTCCGGTATTTCGATCCTTTATGAAAGACCAAGCTTGTCCGAAGCTGGCTTCCGCCCGTGCCAGTTGGCAAGCTTCGCGCAAGCCGCGATCCATAAGGTGCAATGAACGAACTTGTACGCGGGAGTCTCGAGCTTTGGGCATTATCGTCGGTCTTGTCATCACACTGGGTTGTATGCTGGGCGGCTTTATCGCCATGGGCGGACATGTCAGCGTGCTCATTCAGCCCTGGGAATTCGTCATCATTCTGGGTGCGGCACTCGGGACCTTCTTCATCGCCAACCCTTTCTCGCTCGTGAAAGACACGGGCCGCGCCTGCATGGAAGCATTCAGCAATGCGGTTCCAAAACAGCGCGACTATCTCGACGTTCTGGGCGTGCTCTACAGCCTGATGCGCGAGCTGCGCGCCAAGTCGCGCAACGAAGTGGAAGTGCATATCGACAACCCGAAGGAATCGTCGATTTTTCAGGCCTATCCGAGCGTATTGAAGAAAGAAGACCTCACCCATTTCATCTGTGACTATTGCCGCCTCATCATCGTGGGCAATGTGCGCTCGCATGAAATCGAGGCGCTGATGGACGAGGAAATCCACACCATCGCCCGCGACAAGCTCAAGCCCTACCACGCCATGGTCAGCATTTCCGAAGCCCTTCCGGCACTCGGCATCGTTGCCGCTGTTCTCGGCGTCATCAAAGCCATGGGCGCGCTGGACCAGTCGCCGGAAGTGCTGGGCCATCTGATCGGTGCCGCCCTTGTCGGCACCTTTGCCGGCATCTTCTTCTCTTACGGCGTGGTCGGCCCGATCGCAGCCAAGATCAAATCGACCCGCGAAAAGAACAATCGCCTTTACATCGTCGTGAAGCAGACGCTTCTCGCCTATATGAACGGCTCCCTGCCGCAGATCGCCGTGGAGTATGGCCGCAAGACCATCTCCGCCTATGATCGCCCGACCATCGATGTGGTCGAGCAGGAAACCATGGCGAGCGCGCCGACCCAGCAGGCAGCGTAAGATGACTACCCCCGACACAGCCACATTGGGGCAAAACCGCAAAAGCGATGTTCTGGCCGAGAACCTGCTGCGTGCAGCGGGTCTTTCAGGCGACGACCTGAAATCGCTTGCCCATGTGTTCAAGGATGCCTCGACCCATTTCTGTGACCGGCTGAAACATGGCTGCGCTGCCGCATTCGACGTTGAAGCAGGCCAGGTGGAAAGCACTGACGATGCTGCCTTTGCCGATATTCTCGACAAGGCTGCGATCATCGCACCTTTGAAGGCCGAGCGTTGGGGCAGCACACTTTATCTCACCGCCGATGCGACGCTCGTTTTCTCCGTGATCGAAGCCATGTATGGCGCCCAAGGTAATATGGGCCATGTCGGCTCTGTCGATGAGGACCGGCCTTTCGGCATGCTGGAACAGAAGATTTCCGCTCTTCTTGCCGGTCATCTCGCCAGTTCTCTCGATCAGGTTTTTGCCGCAAACGGACAGGCGCTTTTTACCGCCGGTGAATGCACCGACACAGCCGAATTCGACCGTGAGAATTTCGAGCGCTCGCGCCTTTTCGCCTGCCGCATCGATGTTACTGCCGCAGGCAAAACCGGGCAGGTTCATCTGCTGCTGCCGCGCAGCACGCACAAGCCGATGCAGGATGCCGTGGCAGCCTTTTTGCGCCGTCCGATGAACCAGACCGATCCGAGCTGGGCGAAGAAGATGCGGCAGGAAGTCAGCCGTGCCCGCATCGAACTCGAAGCTTTCATCCAGCAGGGATCGATGACGCTGGACGCATTGTCGATGCTCGAAATCGGTCAGGTTCTCAAACTGCCTGTCGATGCCATGGAGCAAGTGCGCCTACGCGCCGGCGATCAGCAGCTTTTCAAGTGCACGCTCGGCAAATCGGGCATTCATTTCACAGTCAAGGTCGGCGACCCGGTCAATCAGGAAGAGGATTTCATCGATGAGCTTGTTGCTGGCTAACGTGCTTTCCACATTGATGGCTCTTGCCTCGCTTGCTGCGCTCATCGTGGTTGGCCGCAAAGCCAACGAGACGATCAAGCTTGGCAAGCTGCTGGCGCTGCGCGTTGCAGCCGCCTCCAACGGTTTGGAGCGCGCCGTCAAGGCGATCCAGAGCGAACGCACCGACCTGACGGACGAAAACAACAAGCTCGAAGCCCGTCTTGCCGAAACACAGCGCGTGCGCCGCGAAATGGAAGAGGCCATCGAAGAACTGAACAGGCTGCGCAAAGCCCTGACCCGCGACATCCGCCATGCGCGCAACGTCGCTGACAGCTCGCCGCGCACCGAAGACAAGATCGCCACTGCCACCGAACAATCGCTCCCGAAGGAAAAGAACGCGCTGCCGGTTTTCGTGCGTCGCGCGGTTCGTAAAGCTACCGTCGAACTTGCGGGGCAGGCATGAGCGCTGACAACAAGGACAAGAACATGCAGCAGGAACTGGACGAAGCCATTGAGGAACTGCGCGAGGAAAAGCCGCGCGGCACGCAGAAGGGCGCATCCAAACCCAATCTCGAACTCATCATGGGCATCCCTGTCGATGTTCAGGTTGTTCTTGGCGGCACGACCATGCCAGTTGCCAATCTGATGAAGCTTGGTCGCGGTGCGGTCATCACCCTCGACAAGCAGATCGGCGATCCGGTCGATATCGTGGTCAATGGCCGCGTCATCGCCCGTGGCGAAGTGATCGTCCTTGAAGACGATTCCTCGCGCTTCGGTGTCAGCCTCACCGAAATCATCGGCAAGTAACGGACGTGACCATGGCCGACAATGAACAGCAAGCCCTCGCGGAAGACCTTGAAGGCGGCGCTACCGGCCTCGTCGATACGCTGACCGGCCCGCAAAAGGCGGCAGCGATCCTCGTTGCCATCGGACGCCCCGCTGCCTCACGTCTTCTGAAGCATTTCAATGCCGAGGACCTGCGCAAGCTTGCCGGTCATGCCCGTACGCTGGAACCGATTTCTCCGCTCGACTTCGAACAGCTGGTCAAGCAGTTCGAGGATTCCTTTGCCGAAGGCGCGCCAGTTTCAGAAGCCGCCCAACGGTTCGAAGGTCTCTTGCGGGAAGCTCTGCCGCAGGAAGAAGTCGATGCAGTTCTGGAAGACCGCGTTCAGCCGCAGCTCGTTCAGGAATCGGTCTGGGTGCAGCTTGGGCGCCTGCCGGTTGATAACCTGCAGGCCTATCTGACCGACCAGCATCCGCAGATCATCGCCTATATCGTGTCGAAGCTGCCATCCGACCTCGCAGCCCGGCTGTTCGTCGTCCTGCCGCCTCAGCTGCGCAATGCCGTCGTGCAGCGCTCGCTTCATATTGGCAATGTGGCACCGGCGGCTGCGGAACTTCTCGAAGACGTGCTGCGGCGCGATCTTCTCGGTCGCAGCGATTCCGGTCCGGTCAAGGCGCATCACGGCCAGATCGCCAACATCTTCAACCAGCTCGACAGAAGCGAGATGGAAGAACTGATGGCGAGCCTGGAAGATCTCAACCGCGACGATCTCAACCGCATCAAGGCCAAGCTCTTCACCTTCGAAGACATCGAGCGCCTGTCGCAGCGCGCGCGCCTGCTGCTCTTCGATGAAGTGCAGACGGAACAGATCGCAACCGCACTTCGTGGAGCAGACACAAGGCTTCAGGAACTCGTTCTCTCGTCGCTTTCGACCCGTGGTCGCCGCATGGTGGAAACAGAGCTTGGCGCCGAGCAGGGCAACATAACCGCGCAGAACATTGCCGATGCGCGCCGCACGATAGCCCGTATCGCCATCGATCTTTCCGAGCGCGGTATCATCACCCTCGACGCAAGCGAAGCTTCGTCCTGATCCTGTGTGACCCATGGCAGATGATGCTGACAAGGAAAGCAAAACAGAAGAAGCCACCGAGCAGAAGATCCGCGACGCCTTGGAAAAGGGCAATATGCCCTTCTCCCGCGAAACGCCGATCCTCGCCGGTATCGCTTCCTTTCTGATTATCGCGGTCTTTGTCGCAGGGCCTGCCACCACGAAGCTCGCCGTCTTCCTGCGCGAACTAATCGACCGCCCCGAGGACTGGCTCCTCAACAGCGCGGAAGATGCAAGCCGCCTGTTTGGCGTGCTGGCGCTGGCAGTCGGTGCAGCCCTGGTGCCAGTGTTCATCATCATTCCGCTTGCCGGTATTGCAGCCTCCGCATTCCAGAATGCGCCGCGCTTCGTTGGCGAACGCATCCGCCCGCAGGCATCCCGCATATCTCCGCTTAAAGGCTGGCAGCGGATTTTCGGGCGCGCCGGTCAGGTGGAATTCCTCAAATCGCTGGCGAAATTTCTGGCGGCAAGTGTCATCGTCTTTGTCGTCTTCTTCAACGGCAACAGTCTTTTCACAGATGCGGTCGCTTCCGACCCGAGCGCCTTGCCGGAGTTTCTGCGCGAGAACATGGTGCGCCTGCTCGTCGCCAATGTTCTGGCCATTACCGCAATTGCGGCATTCGACCTTGCCTGGTCACGCATTCACTGGCGGCAGGAACTGCGCATGACGCGACAGGAAGTCAAAGACGAACTGAAGCAGTCGGAAGGCGACCCGCTGGTCAAATCGCGCCTGCGTTCGCTTGGCCGCGACCGTGCGCGCCGCCGCATGATCAACACCGTTCCGACGGCAACGCTGATCGTCGCAAATCCGACTCATTTTTCCGTAGCACTGCGCTACAAGCCCGATCAGGATGCAGCCCCGATCGTTGTAGCAAAGGGACAGGATCTCATAGCACTGAAGATAAGAGAGATTGCAGCGCAGCATTCCATCCCGATATTCGAGGACGTTCCGCTGGCGCGCGCGCTCTATAAACAGGTCAATGTCGACCAGATGATCGCGCCCGAATTCTACAAGGCTGTTGCCGAGCTTATCCGGGTGATCAATGCACGGCACGCGATACATTGATGAATAGCCATGATTTTTATATATTTCAGAACAGTGACAGCCTGTTCCCCCAGATCGGCGGTGAAACCATGAAGAGCCTGCAATTCTCGAACGAGCGCGAGGCGATTATTGCCCAGAACCTGGTTGAGGTCGCAACCGATCTTCGTCTGGTCGATCCGGCGGATTACATTGCTTTCATACGCTGCGAGCTTTTTGCCAATATCGCCGATATCGTCAGTTCAGCTACCGAGCTTTATTTCTTTCCCGGCACGCTGGAACTCGGCCATGGCGGCGAATATCTCTGCGACTGGCAGTCGGCTCCAGCCATCGTGCTCGACATGGAATTCCGCAATCAGGGCGTCTATGCCTATTTCCGCCTGACGCTGACCGACAAGACTGCCGGAGTAGAGCTGAACCATATCGCCTTCGAAGATGCGGATGAAGACCCGGCCAAGAATACGGCGAGGCTTGCCAACGCATTCGACGCCGCACGCCTGCCGCTCAGAAAAAGGGCCTGAAGCATTTCCAGCAAAAGTGCGGAGTGGTTTGCGCAAGGCAGATGTGGCGAGAAGAATAAACAAACACCGGATGTCTCAGCATCCGGTGTCGTTATAATCAGGTCTTTATACTGCGGCTGAACTACACCAGATGGTGAACTTCCGGCATTTCGATAATGCCGAGCGACAGCGCCGTCGCGACAGCCGACGTGCGGTTGGAACAGTTGAGCTTGATCTTCGCATTCTGGAGATAGGTCACGACGGTCCAGCGCGCGATACTCAGGATTTCCGCAATCTCTCCGTCCGTCTTGCCGTTCGCGGCCCAACGCAGGCAGTCGACTTCACGCGGGGTGAGAAGGCTTGCGACCGTCGCAACATCCTTGCAGCCGCACAAGGCTGAATGAATGATCCCGGACAGACTCAGCAGGCGCGGTCGAAGCTTGGCCACAAATTGCTCGCGATCCTCGTCGGGGCTCATCTCGAACATGAACAAGGTGCATCCCACAGCACCTTTCTGGCTCCGGGCTGACACGGCGACGAAGATGTTGCCCAGTCCGTGCTTTTCCGCATCCTGCAGCAGTTCAGCAATGGACGGGCACTCATTGGCATCTTCCTGAAGATCGCGAACGATACCGCTGGCATCATTCTGGAAATAAGGCGCGTCTTCCTGAAAGATCGGATCGATGACGAAATAATTCTTGGTGGAATAACGCGCAGTCCAGGAGGTCGGCACGGTCATCACGACTGTCAGATCGGAAGAAGTGGTTTTCGTGCAGTCACCCATGCGCCCGCGATAGGTATGCATGATGTGGCGGCAACCGATCTCATCGCGAATTCGCGTCAGGAGAGCAAGGGTGTCGCTTTGGAAGGCCGTTCCAAAGAAGGTCTTCTTAAAATTCGGAAAATGAATGAGATCGAGTGTCATTTTTACAATATCCTTGGTACGCAAGTCCGAGGGTTACTTTGTTGCCGTCTTGAAATATCAGCGAATCGTGTCCCTAGAACTTTTCAATCGTTTATAAGTGACATAAAAAATGTAGTCTCTGGCAACCCGCAATTAATGGATTGCAATCCTTTACACACAAGAACAGTGCGTAAATTATGGCCCTCAAGCAAAATTTATAGATTGAGCCAAAAATAAAATTTTCTAAATCGATTTGTAAAAATCAACTGTTCTCTTTTTGAACACTTCGCTGCTCCGTGCCATAGGCACGGTAGAAAAAGTCGATGGCGAGCTCAACGTTTTTACGAATCGTTTCCGCCGATGGCGGTTCCGGCAAAACGCCAAACAGGCGAGGCCGATAGAGGCCAGACAGGAACAAATCGGAGAGCTGATAGGCCATTTTCTCGGGATCGAAAGGCTCCAGTTCGCCATTCTTAATCATATCATCGAGATACTCGGCCATGAGAACGAGGCTGCGCTTCGGTCCGCGCTCGTAGAAGCGGGCTGCAAGCTCGGGCTTGCGCTCGCTGACACCCAGAACAATGCGCTGCGCGCGCACTGCCGTCGGCGAGGTTATCAGCGTGACCAGCGCCACGCCGAAGTCGGTCAACTGCTGGCGCGAATTAAAACCCTTGTCGAGTTTTTCGATCAGTTCACGAAACATTGTATCGCGGTAATGCTCGCATAGTGCGACGAACAGATCTTCCTTGCTGTTGAAGTAAACGTAGATCGTTCCCTTCGACACGCCAGCCTCGCGCGTGATGTCGTTCATGCTGGCTGCGTCAAACCCCATGCGCAGGAACACATCCTGAGCGCCTTCAAGGATTTGGCGGCGTTTTGCAGGGTCCTGACCGGCGCCGAGCCGCGTGCGACCGCATTCCGTTTCGGAGCAGGACGATTTGCTGTTTCCGGGTCGGCCGACACCTTTTTCATCATGCCGGTTCCGGTCATGCATCATCGTATCCGGTGTTCCTTTGGTGTTGCGATCAGGCTTCATTCTTCGAGACTCTTAACTTTTTTCGAACCAAGCGGTTCGATATCCTCTTGATATGCGCATCTTATTGATCTATGTCAACATCGAACCGAACGGTTCAATCCGAAGGATGTGCAGAAAGTTTCCCCTATGTCCGCCCCGAAGTCCGTTGATAAGGCCGATATTCATCCGTTCCCCAACGCCAAGAACTTCGCCTCGGCAACCCAGCCAGCGACAAGTGAGGCGCCTCTGAACGAGAGATCGCAGCCCCATACCGTACCGACCCCGCAGGAAGCCGCCCCAAAGGAAACTGCCAAAGAACCTGCAAAGAAAAAGGGCTTCGGCAAACGTGTCCTTCTTCCCGGCATTCTGACGGTCGCGGTCGCCGGAGGCCTCTGGTTTGCCTATGACTGGTGGACAGTTGGACGTTTCATGGTTTCAACCGACGACGCTTATGTGCAGGGCGATATTGCGTCCATCGCGCCGAAGGTTACGGGCTATATCGAAAACATCCCGGTGGTCGCGAACCAGCAGGTCAAGGCTGGCGACGTCATCTTCCAGCTTGACGCGGGTGATTACCAGATCGCGCTCGATGAAGCAGAAGCCAAGCTCGCAACCCAGAAGCAGACCCTCATCCGCATCAAGGCTGAGACCGATGCTGCGCAGGCCATTCTTCTGCAGGCCAATGCCGACAAGCAGGCCGCAACAGCAGTCCTGACCAATGCGCAAAACACGATTGCACGCGTGCAGAAGCTGCACGAAACGCGTTTCGTCGCGCAGGCTGATCTCGATACGGCGCAGTCCTCACTGGACCAGGCACGCGCCAAGGTCGCTGGCGGCGATGCGCAGATCGCTTCCGCCAAGGCCAATATCGAAGTGCTCAACGCTCAATATAGCGAAGCCGACAGCACGATGAAATCGCTGGAACTTGCCCGCGATAAAGCCGCGCGCGATCTTTCCTTCACGTCGCTGCGCGCGCCGTTCGACGGTGTGATCGGTAATCTTGCTGGCAAGAAGGGTGATCTCGTTTCGCCGGGCCAGAAAATCGCGGCACTTGTTCCGGTCAATGAGCTTTATATCGACGCGAACTTCAAGGAAACGCAGCTCGCAAAGATCAGGACCGGTGAAACCGCGCATATCTATGTCGATGCAATCGACGGCACGAAATTCGACGGCAAGGTCGCGTCCATCGCCCCGGCCTCGGGTGCAGTGTTCTCGCTGCTGCCTCCGGAAAATGCAACCGGCAACTTCACCAAGATCGTGCAGCGCGTTCCTGTTCGCATCATGATCCCGAAGGAAGCGCTCGAATCCGGCAAGATTCGCGCGGGCCTGAGTGTCGTGGTTGATATCGATACGCGTACGGCACCCGACGAAAAAGCCGACTGATCGAAATCGGCAGATCCTATTGAAGTAACACATGGCGGCGCGGCGAAACGGATTTCGCGCCGCCTTTCTCTTCCATTCCGGAGTGCGCCGTCATGGCCGCAGATACGACAATGGGGCCAGTAGCCCCGGCGGATGACCGCATCGACCCGAAGAAGGCCGTAGCCTTTCTGGCCATGGTGTTCGGCATGTTCATGGCGATCCTGGACATCCAGATCGTCTCGGCATCGCTTGCTGAAATTCAGGCGGGTCTGAGTGCCAGTTCCGACGAAATATCCTGGGTTCAGACATCCTACCTGATTGCCGAAGTCATCATGATTCCGCTGTCGGGCTTCCTCGGACGCCTGATGTCGACGCGCGTTCTCTTCACCCTTTCGGCGGCAGGCTTTACCCTCGCAAGTATGCTCTGTGCGACAGCGACGAACATCGAGCAGATGATCGTCTACCGCGCCATTCAGGGCTTCATCGGCGGCGGCATGATCCCCAGCGTGTTCGCGGCTGCCTTCACCATCTTCCCGCCTTCCAAGCGCTCGATCGTCTCGCCGATGATTGGCCTTGTGGCAACGCTTGCGCCTACCATCGGCCCCACGGTAGGCGGCTATCTGAGCCACGCCTTCTCCTGGCACTGGCTGTTTCTGGTCAATGTCGGTCCTGGCATTCTGGTCACCATCGCCGCATGGAACCTCATCGACTTCGACGAAGGCGACAGTTCGCTCCTCAGCAAGTTCGACTGGTGGGGCCTTGCCGGCATGGCAGCTTTCCTCGGCTCGATGGAATATGTGCTTGAAGAAGGCCCGCGTAACGACTGGCTGCAGGATGAAGCCATCTTCATTCTGACCGGCGTCATGATCATCGGTGGTATTCTCTTCTTCTTCCGGGCCTTCACGGCTGAAGAACCCATTGTGGACTTGCGCGCCTTCAAGAACGTCAACTTTGCCTTTGGCTCACTGTTTTCGTTCGTGATGGGCGTCGGCCTCTATGGCCTTACCTATCTTTATCCACTCTATCTCAGCAGCATACGCGGCTACGATGCCCTGATGATTGGTGAAGCGCTGTTCGTCAGCGGCCTTGCCATGTTCTTCACCGCGCCATTGGCAGGCTTCCTGTCAAACCGCATGGATCCGCGTCTGATGATGATGATCGGCTTCCTCGGCTTTGCGGCAGGCACATGGATGGTGACCGGCCTCACTGCAGACTGGGATTTCTACGAACTGCTGCTACCGCAGATCCTGCGCGGTTGTTCACTGATGCTTTGCATGGTGCCGATCAACAATCTGGCGCTCGGCACGCTTCCGCCTGCTCTGCTGAAAAATGCGTCGGGTCTTTTCAACCTGACCCGTAATCTGGGTGGCGCTGTTGGCCTTGCCGTGATCAACACGATTCTGACCCGTCGCGGTGACATGCACTATGAGCGTCTGGCGGAGCATGTCCGCTGGGGCAATGCCGAAGCGGAGAAAATGATCGCCAGTCTGACAGCCAAATACAATGCGGCTGGCATGGACGGCGCAACAATCGCCATTGCCAAGCTTTCCGGCATTGTGCGCCAGCAGGCTACCCTGCTCTCCTTCATCGATGTGTTCTTCATTCTCACGATGATGTTCTGCTCGCTTGCTGTCTGCGCCGTTATGCTGCGCAAACCGAAGCAGGTCGCCGGTGGTGGTGGAGGGCATTAAACCTTCCACCTCACAACTTCATACGAAACCCGCAAGGGTTCATTCAACTTTCGGAAGTTTTCGTTTATCCTCGATATCCGACATTGATGCCGCGCTGGGACAAACCCTTGTCGCGCAGGGAAAAGCCTCTCGCAGAATTGTGACAGCGGTGAATTTGCTGTCACATTTCCTGTCATAAAAATGCTGCTCCCGCTAACGGATGAATTGCTAAGTCCCTGAAAACGTGTTTCACTTTCCACCGCTGACAGTTTGTGACAATCCATAAACTGTCATCCAACCGTCATGTAGGGCGGGTATCGGGAATGCGCGAGCACCGGAATCGACCGGGGGCGTTCGCCGGACCTTAAACAGGGGAGTCAAACAATGCTTGCTTACACAGCGCGTCTGCTGTCGCTTTCGACGGCAATCGCCGTTGCCGGGGTTTCCATCGCCGCTGCTGAACCGTCAGCCGAACTGATCGCCGCTGCCAAGGCAGAAGGCGAACTGACCACCATCGCACTCCCGCATGACTGGTGCGGCTATGGCGAAATCATCAAGAGCTTCAAGGACAAGTACGGCCTCAAGGTCAACGAACTGAACCCGGACGCCGGTTCGGGCGATGAAATCGAAGCCATCAAGGCCAACAAGGACAACAAGGGCCCGCAGGCTCCTGACGTCATCGACGTCGGCTTCGCCTTCGGCGCATCGGCCAAGAAGGACGGCCTCATCCAGCCTTACAAGGTTGCAACATGGGACGAAATTCCGGACAGCGCCAAGGATGCTGAAGGCTACTGGTACGGCGATTATTACGGCGTTCTGGCCTTTGAAGTGAACAAGGACATCGTCAAGGATATCCCGCAGGATTGGGAAGACCTTCTCAAGAGCGACTATGCCAACTCTGTTGCGCTTGCAGGCGATCCGCGCGTTTCCGCACAGGCCATCCTCGGCGTTCATGCCGCCGGTATCGCCCGTGGCGGTGAACCGGGCGAAGCTGCAGGCAAGAAGGGCCTTGAATTCTACAAGGAACTGAATGCCAACGGCAACTTCGTTCCGGTCATCGGCAAGGCTGCCTCGCTGGCACAGGGTTCGACCCCGATCGTCGTCCGTTGGGACTATAACGCTCTCGCCGACCGCGACACGCTCAAGGGCAACCCGGAAATCGAAACCGTCATTCCGAAGTCGGGCGTCATCGCTGGCGTGTATGTTCAGGCAATCAGCGCCTACGCACCGCATCCGAACGCTGCGAAACTGTGGATGGAACACATCTATTCGGATGAAGGCCAGCTCGGCTATCTGAAGGGCTACTGCCACCCGATCCGCTTCAATGCAATGGCGAAGGCTGGCAAGATCCCGCAGGAACTGCTCGACAAGCTGCCGCCGGCAGAAGCCTATGAAAAGGCTATCTTCCCGACCCTGGAACAGATTGAGGCCGCACAGACCACGATCACCAAGGAATGGGACAGCGTCGTGGGCGCAAACGTTCAGTAAGGACCTGTAAGCGCCAAGTACACACTTGTCGCATCGAACACATATCGCGTCGGCCTTAGAGCGCATCCCGAAAAGTGTGAAACGGTTTTCGGAAAAGATGCGCGGTGCAGAACAAAAGTTGAGATACATTGATCTGGTTTATTCAGATCGGCGTATCTCAACGGTCGGCGCGATATCAAAGCGGCTTTCATCTGAGCCGCCGGTCCTCTTTTCCAAACAGCGTCTCGCTCTTTGGCAAACAGGATGCGCAGTTCAAAAAGAATACTAGCTATTTCCGGCAGGGGCGAATGGCAGCCTGCCGATCGCAAAAAACAAGAACAAAAGTCGAAACGGTTCTGTCAGTTCCGTTCTGGCGGGAACCGGTCTAAAGAAAGAACGTATGAGTTCAATAGCCGAAACATCAGCCCCCAGCGGAGTGCGCAAGCGCCGACTTCCGTTGTCATGGCTTGGCGTGACACCGTTTTTCATCTTCGCCATTTTGTTCCTGATCTGGCCGACGATGTATCTCATCATCGGTGCATTTCAGGACCCGGCCGGAAACTTCACGCTCCAGAACATCCACGATCTGTTCCAGCCGCAAATCATGAGCGCGTACTGGGTATCGATCAAGGTCAGTCTCGCATCGGCCATTGGCGGCGCGATCATCGGCTTCTTTCTGGCCTGGGCGGTCGTTCTCGGCAACCTGCCTTCGTGGCTGCGCCCGACGGTATTGACCTTTTCAGGCGTAGCATCGAACTTTGCAGGCGTGCCGCTTGCCTTCGCCTTTCTGGCGACACTGGGGCGAACCGGCTTTGTGACGATCCTGCTCAGGGAGTGGTTCGGTTTCAATCTCTATTCGACAGGTTTCAACCTGCTCTCCTTCTTCGGTCTGACGCTGACCTATCTGTTCTTCCAGATACCGCTGATGGTGCTGATCCTGACGCCCGCGCTCGACGGACTGAAAAAGGAATGGCGGGAAGCCTCATCCATTCTGGGTGCGACCACTGCGCAATACTGGCGCATGGTGGCCTTCCCGATCCTGTGGCCGAGCCTGCTCGGCACGACGCTTCTGCTGTTCGCCAATGCCTTCGGCGCAATCGCAACCGCCTACGCTCTGACGGGCTCCTCGCTCAATATCGTGCCGATCCTGCTCTATGCCCAGATCCGCGGCGACGTTCTGCATAACCAGAACCTCGGCTACGCGCTGGCACTTGGCATGATCGTCATTACGGGTGTTTCGAACCTCATCTATATTTGGCTGCGCATTCGCGCCGAGAGGTGGCAGCGATGAAAAAGAAAGGCATTAATGCCCAGAAGATTGGGGCCTGGATCGCCTTCCTGATCGGCGCAATCTACTTCCTCGTGCCGCTCATCGGCACGTTCGAATTCTCGCTGCGTATGCGGCGCGGCGAATATTCCTTCGATGCCTATCGGGTCGTGTTCTCCGATCCGAACTTCCAGGCCACCTTCGGCTATTCGATTCTGCTTGGCTTGCTCACCATCGTTTTCGGTGTTCTTCTGGTGGTGCCTACGGCCTATTGGGTGCGCCTGCGCCTGCCGCAACTGCGCCCGGTGATGGAATTCATCACGCTGATGCCATTGGTCATTCCGGCCATCGTCATCGTGTTCGGTTACTTGCGCATCTACAACTCGTCATCGTGGCTGCCGTTCACGGCATCCACCCGCGCGACCGACCTGCTCCTGATGTTCGGCTATATGACGCTGTCGCTGCCCTATATGTATCGCGCTGTCGACACAGCGATGCGCACGATTGATGTTCGCACGCTGACCGAAGCAGCCCAGAGCCTCGGCGCGGGCTGGGGCCGCATCATGTTCAAGGTGATTTTCCCTAACGTCATCTCCGGCGTGATGAGCGGTGCCTTCATCACATTCGCCATCGTCATCGGCGAATTCACGCTGGCTTCGCTTCTGAACCGTCCGGCCTTCGGTCCCTACCTGCAGCTGGTCGGCGCAAACCGCGCCTACGAACCGTCAGCGCTGGCGATCATTTCGTTCGGCATCACGTGGCTCAGCATCATCATGCTGCAGCTCGTCTCGCGCCTCAATAAATTCAAGACAACCGCCGGGTAACATTCATGGCTTTTCTCAACATCAAAAACCTGAAAAAGAGCTTCGGCGCCAATACCGTCGTCCACGATTTCAACCTCGCCGTGAAAAAAGGCGAATTCGTTTCTTTCCTCGGTCCATCGGGCTGCGGCAAGACAACCGTTCTTCGCATGATCGCCGGTTTCGAAGCGCCCGATAACGGCGCCATCGAAATCGACGGCAAGGATGTGGTCGATCTCAAGCCCAACCAGCGCAATATCGGCATGGTGTTTCAGGCCTATGCGCTCTTTCCGAATATGACGGTGGCGCAGAATGTTTCGTTCGGCCTGCGCGTTGCCGGGAAGCCGAAGGCGGAAATCGACGCCACCGTGCAGGAGATGCTCGGCCTCATCCGCCTCGACCATCTGGCGGATCGTTATCCCTATCAGATGTCCGGTGGCCAGCAGCAGCGCGTGGCACTGGCCCGCGCGCTTGCCACCAAGCCGCAGGTTCTTCTGCTCGACGAGCCTCTATCGGCGCTGGATGCGAAAATCCGTATATCCTTGCGCGAAGAAATCCGTGCCATCCAGCAGAAGCTTGGCATTACCACCGTCTTCGTCACCCACGATCAGGAAGAAGCGCTGTCGATTTCCGACCGCATCGTGGTCATGCACGAAGGCC
The DNA here is from genome assembly GCF_002252535.1 of Brucella lupini. Lineage (NCBI taxonomy): Bacteria > Pseudomonadati > Pseudomonadota > Alphaproteobacteria > Hyphomicrobiales > Brucellaceae > Brucella > Brucella lupini. The sequence continues at coordinate 44,893 of NZ_NNRN01000065.1, read as the reverse complement.
GCGCCGACCAGATCGGCTCGCCGTTCGACATCTATAACCGCCCTGCCTCACGCTTCGTGGCATCTTTCGTCGGCACACTCAACATGCTGGAAGCCTCGGTTAGCGAACCCGGCAAGAACAGCATCGAACTCGACGGCCGCACCATCACCGTGCAGGAAAAGCTCGACCATCATCCGAAGGGCAAGCCTGTCACATTGGCCTTGCGCCCGGAAGCTGTCAGCCTCGAAGCACGCAAGAGCCACGATACCTCGCTGGATGCGACGATCGAGGACGTGCACTTCCTCGGCTCTGTCATCCGTACACGTGTGGCGCTTGGCAAGAACCGCCTGTCGTTCGACACGTTCAACGACCCCACCCAGCCTCCGCCGCAGCGCGGTGACAAGGTGACGGTGCATTTTGCCTCGCATGATCTGCTCGTGCTGGCAGATTAAAATAAAAAAGCCGCCCGATGGGTGGCTTTTTCAATTATAGCGAATTTTATTCGCCCCAGGGACCGTGGAAATCACCATCCTTATCGATACGCTTGAAGCCGTGCGAACCGAAGAAGTCGCGCTGGCCCTGAATGAGATTGGCCGTGCCGAGCGCCTGCGTGAAGCTGTCGAAATAGCTGAGCGCTGAGCCGAGCGCTGGCAGAGGCAGGCCAGCGAGTGCCGCCTTGGCGACGATCTGGCGCAGGCCCTTGGAAGCCTTGCTCATGCGTTCGACAAAAGCAGGTGCCAGCAGCAGGTTGCGGCTTTCGCTGTCTTCGAAGGCATGGGCAATATCGTCCAGAAGCTGCGAACGAATGATGCAGCCTGCGCGCCAGATGCGCGCCGTTTCGGCAAGCGGAATGTTCCAGCCATGCTCTTGCGAGGCGGCTTCCATCACCGCAAACCCTTGAGCATAGGCAGCAATTTTGCCAGCAAGCAGGCCCTGCTCCAGATCGGCAAGGAATTTTGCCTGATCGGAAATGTCGAGGCTGCGCGAACCCGGCTTGTAGGCCTTTGCGGCAAGCTCACGCGTAGCCTTCAGCGAGGACAGCGAGCGCGCGGCAACAGCGGCTTCGATTGCCGTTGCCGGAACGCCAAGCATCTGCGCCTCGATGGCCGCCCAGCGGCCCGTGCCCTTCTGACCGGCTTCATCGAGGATCATGTCGACCATCGCCTTGCCGGTTTCCGGATCGGTCGCCTTCAGCACCTTGGCGGTGATTTCGATCAGATAGGAGTTGAGCGGGCCTTCGTTCCACTTCTCGAACACATCACCGATGGCCGGAGCCGAAAGCCCGAGGCCGTCCCGCAGGATGCCGTAGATTTCGGCGATCATCTGCATGTCGGCATATTCGATACCATTGTGGATTGTCTTGACGAAATGACCGGCGCCATCCGGGCCGACCAACGCGCAGCAGGGCTCGCCCTTATATTTGGCGGCGGCAGCAAGCAGGATCGGTGCGATGCGCTCATAGGCTTCCTCAGTGCCGCCGACCATCATCGACGGGCCATGGCGTGCGCCTTCCGCACCGCCGGAAACGCCCATGCCGACAAAGGTCGGGTCGTTGGGGCCAAGTGCCTTCAGACGGCGCACCGTATCGCGGTAATCGGAATTACCGGCGTCGATCATGATATCGCCCTTCTCAAGATAAGCCTTGAGGCGGGTGGTTTCGGCATCCACGGGAGCGCCTGCCTTGATGAGGAAGATGATGGGACGCGGCTTGCGGATATTGGCAGCCAGATCCTCGAAAGTGGGGCAAGGGATGATCTTGTCGCGCAGCGGGCCAGCCTTTTCCATGAAGGCTTTGAGCACAGGCTCATCACGGTCATAGACGGCTACCGTGTAGCCTTTCTCGGCTATGTTCAGCGCCAGGTTGGAGCCCATGACGCCAAGGCCGACCATTCCGATATCTGCTTTTTCCATTTTGTGCCCTTCAGAAATGCAACCGACCGGCCGTCGTCTAGACACATGCAGAACATCGAACGCCGACAAGCCGAACCGATAAGAATAGGCTGCAGCCGGATTTCGGCAGCAGCGCATGTCAATCTGTATCCTATTGTGGGATGATCTAGGGCATATGACGCAAAGTTGATAGACCTCCCATGACGAAAATCACCGGTTTTGCCCGTGGAAGCGTCTGGTTAAATCGGTTAGCTCACCCCAAAAACCTGTATTTCGCGCACTTCACACCCGTTCCAGCTTGCGATGCGGCAGCGGCGGCAATTCGACAATTATCGCGTCATCCGCCTTCACCGTGCCGCCTGCAAAAACGACGGTCATGATGCCGGACTTGCGAACAAGTTCGCCATCGGGCGTGCGATCCAGCACAGCATCGAGAAGCCCGGTCTGGAAATTCTCTATCTGGGAGCAAGGGTTGCGCAGGCCCGTTGTTTCCAGAACGACCTCGTCGCCAATTCGGATCAAAGCGCCCTGCGGCAGCCCCAGAAGATCAACGCCGCGCGTGGTGACGTTCTCGCCAAGATCTGCGGGCGCGACATCAAAACCCTTTTCCGCAAGCTCGTCGAAAAGCTCGGCATGAATGAGATGCACCTGCCGCAGATTGGGTTGCGTCGGGTCGGCCCGCACGCGTGAACGGTGCTTCACCGTCACGCCTTGATGCGCGTCGCCTTCGACGCCGAGTCCTGTGACGATGCGGATTTCCGGCACAACCTGCTTTGAAAAACGATGCTCGCCATCCCGCGCCACAGCCACGACAAATCCACGCATCACGTCCACCTCCCCTGACAGGATAAACAAACTTCGTTAGCCGCATTAGGGGCTGTCGGGTATTAGGTTTCGGGCGTGGCGTGAGACGGATTTTGTTCCTGAACAGGAGGACAGACCGCGGTGGAGTAATTCTCCACAAGGGCTGTTCGACGCATTCAGGGAGAAAATCCGCCACGTCCCGAAGGGATATGGTGAAAATGGCCCAGTTTCGCGTCGCAAAACCTTGATGGAGAACTACTCCACCTTCGGTTTTGCTCCTAAACCTGTGCAATTTTCATCCATACCGCGCTCCAAAACTAATACTCGACAGCCCCTACATGGGTTATATAGCACCTGTATGAAGCGGTGGGGCAAGCACGTGAATCGCGACAAGCAGGTAAAAACGGATTTCCGCTGGGGCATTTGGGGCACAGGCACGATAGCCGCCGCCTTTGCTGCCGATATTCAGGCAAGTACCGGAATGCGCGTTACCGCAGTCTGCTCGCGAGCATCAGAGACCGCCGAAACATTCCGGCGACGTATCGGCGCCGACAAGGCGTTTGGCGATTCAGGTGAATTTCTTTCCGACGCCGATATCGATGCCGTCTATATTGCTACCCCGAGTGCCATGCATGTGCTGCAAGCCATGCAGGCAATCGCAGCGGGCAAGCCCTGCCTGATTGAAAAGCCGCTCTCGCTGGATGCTGCTGGCGCGCGGCAGATCGAAGCTGCGGCAAAAGCAAAAAACGTCTTCGCCATGGAAGCCATGTGGAGCCGGTTTCTGCCTGCTATCCGCGCTACCAAACAGCATATCGATAATAGTCGCATCGGCACTGTGACGCGCATCGAAGCCGATCTTTCCTATATCCGTGCCTACGACCCGCAAAGCCGCTTCTTCAGCCCGGACCTTGGCGGCGGCGCAGCATTCGATCTGGGTGTGTATCCGGTTTCGCTTGCATTGTATTTTCTCGGTCTGCCGGATCATGTCGATGGTCGCTGGCAGCGTGCCAAAAGCGGCGTGGACATGCGCACCGAGTTCCAGCTTGGCTGGCAGGGTGCCACGGCCAGCCTCTCCTGCGGCTTCGACCGCGACGGCGACAATCGCATGCTGATCGAGGGAACCAGGGGCACGATCCTCATCCACGCGCCGTTTCTGAAAGCCCAGAGGCTGACTCTGTTTTCAGCCTTTGCGGCGCGGTCGTCGCTCGGGCCGAATGGCGGCAAAGGCCTTGTCGGCAAGGTTATGAACCGTCTGCCCCTGCCGGGCCGCACAATCGAAACTCATGCCTTTTCCGGCAACGGGCTGCAGTTTCAGGCCGAAGCGGTCCGCGATGCGGTGCGAAGCGGCCAAATCTCCAATGCGATCATGCCACTCGACCAGAGTGCAGCCGTTGCCGATATCGTCCGCAAGGTGCTGGCTAGAGCATGATTCCGAAAAGTGGGAACCGGTTTTCGGATAAAATCATGCTCAAACAAAAGTTTAGAGCGGGATAACGATTCAACTTAAAAACATCACGCTCTAAAGGCTAGAAGCTGCTTCTCATCCTGTAAGGCTGTGCATTTTCGCCAGCATTGTTCAAGGCAAGCGCGATTTCAGTGATATGCAACGCCACATCACCGGAAAAGAATGCCTTATCGCCAGTTTGGATAGCCCGAGCCTGATCGGCAATACCGCGCACGAAATCGATCTGCGAAGGATACATCGGCAGCGACCGCTTGTCGGCCTTCGGATAGGAGAGCTTTTGACCGACGGTCGGTTTCCATGACAGGAACTTGCCGATGCGCATTTCCAGAATACCGAACAGGCGCGCCAGAAAACGGCGTTTTTCTTCCGTGCGCTCAAGACGGACAGCCGAGCGATTATCCCAGAGATCATCCACCACAATCGAGCCCTTGTCGGCAACGATTGTCAGGCTGCGATCCTTCGGCATCGCAAGCCCGGATGTGAGGCGTGCCACCAACCCCGACCTGAAAACAAGACAGCCGACCGAAAAATCGGGCGCCATATGCAGATGTTCGGTCCCCGGCCCCTTGTCGGGAAAGGTTATGGCGGAAAATGCCGAAACGCTCTCGACCGGGCCGAACAGCGACACCAGCCAAGACAGCGCATAGCCTGCATGTTCCAGCGTACAACCGATCTCGAACTCGTGCAGGCCCGGCCATGGCGCTCCCGACTGGGAACGCCAGGTCGACCATTTGTCACGAAACACCGGGCCGTCTTCCATTTCGGCATAAACCAGCCGCGGCATGCCGATCCCGTTGATCACGCTTGCTACCAGACGATAGGCTTCGCTGAGGCCGTTTGCCGGGGCCGCCGCCAACGTGAGGCCAGCTTGCTGTGCAAAAGCGACCAGCGCTTCCGCATCCTCATAATTCATAGCCAGCGGTTTTTCGGAATAGACATGTTTTCCGGCGGAAAGTGCTGCATGCGAGATTTCAAAATGGCTTTCAGGTGTTGTCAGATTGACGACGATCTGCACGTCTGGATCGGCCAGCACGGCCTCGAAACTTTCATAGGCGCTAACTGAATAGTGCGCGCAGAACGCTTTCAGTCGTTCAGGTGACCGATCATAGACCCCGCGCAGCTTCAGCTCGGGATAATTGCGCAGCGTGGTCATATAATAGTCGGCAACAAACCCGGTTCCGACGATTGCGATATTCATGAATTGGCTCCGGCTAAAAGCATTTCCAGCAAAAGTGCGAAGCGGTTTTGCGTTGGATAATGCGTATAAACAAAGAGATAGAGCGGTTCTACGATTCTGTTTTAACCGGAACCGCTCTATCGTTTGGGAATGATAATTTTCGCGGTCAGTCTGAGGCCGAATATCGCAAAGACGAGCGTAAGCCAGACCGGGTCCATGCGGCGAAAGAAGAAGCTTTCCAGCATGGCGTTCAACGTTCCGAAGAAGACGATCATCAGGAAGAAATCGGCAAGCAGCAGATTTTCGCGCACCGGACGGCACCGCAGATAATTGATCAGCGGCATGACGATGATGGCCAAGATGGCGCAGATCAGCGCCGGAATCCCCATCGATAATGCAATATCGAGATAGCCATTATGTCCATGCACGATGCCGCGCACATCCCAATCCAGATAATAGGGATTCGCCGCCTCTTTCACGATTGGCGTGCCCCAGAAGCTTTCATAGCCGAAACCGGTCCAAGGGCGATCGGAAAGCGCCTCAACGGCAAAGGCCCAGATGGAAGTGCGTCCGGTGAAGGTCGGATCAACATCAAGCTGCAAAACGAGCTGGTGCATCGGCTCGAAAAGAACCGTGCCGAAGGTGAACAGCGCGAGCAGAAACTGGATCGTGAAAACTGCCACCGGCGCAAGAAAACGGAGACCAAAAATGCCGGGGCCGATCACGAGCAGCATGGCGAGCGGCACCAGTGCCGCAGTGGTTTTCGATCCGGTCTGCGAAACGAAGATCAATGCAGAAACCGCAATCAGAAAACCGCTTACGCGCCAGCCGCGCCGCCACAGATAGACACCGGCAAAGGCAAAAGCGGCCATGACCGGACCGGCAATGTTCTTGTGCGTGAAGACACCGCGCCAGAGATAGGCGTTTTGCGGCTCCAGAGCGTCGGCGCCGTGTGTCCCGAGATTTGGCAGGAGGAGGACGCCCGCATAGGAAATGACAATCACGACCGAAGCCACCGCGACCAGCATCGACGAATAGGCATCGCCATCCTGCGGCAGGCTCAAAACAGCGATGACGGTCAGAATGCCGATCATCGTCAAAAGCACGCCGCGCATGGCGGTTGACGGATCGAGGCTTGCGAAAACCGATGCGAACAGGAAGGCGAACATCAACAGCCATCCGGGGCTGACAATTTTGACCACTTTTTTCGGGTCGGCAAACATCGCAAGCGACAGAAGCGCCACCGCGCCGAGGCAACCGAAACCAAGCTGATTGATGACATCGCCGCCGCCCGATGCGGCACCATCGGCTGCGGCACTCAGCGGATTGAACGGACGGAATGAAATCAGCAGGATGCAGAACGTTATCGTGGCGATAACAAGTGCAATCGTACGGATCGTCGCCCGCATATCGGTTTGCGCTGCAACGTCGGAGCGGGTGTCAGTTCTTGTCCGGGTTGCGATACTGCTCATTCAGATATCCAAAATGGGCCATGACCCGGCCCAACCCGATATGGATGAAATAGGTCCCGACCGGCACGAAGCGCGCCGCGAATCCGCGCCGCAGCGCCTTGATTGGAGAATAACCCAGAAGTGCAACGCTTTTCAAAAAGACACGGACCTGACCGAAAGGCTCGTCCTTGCGCTGGCGCTGTTCGATCAGTGTCGACAGAACACCGTTGCGCAAGCCGCGCGCCGTGATCCAGTCGCTCTCCAGCCGCCGCGCCGGAATGGTTTCACGGACAATGCCTTCATTGCACCATGCGATATTAAATCCCTTGGCCCGTGAACGATTGATGAAATCTGAATCGCCGCCGCCGGTGAAGTTGAACTTCAGGTCCATGAACGGATAGCCAATGGCTTCCAGAACCGGACGCGCAATGAGCAGATTACCGGATGAATAGATGATCGGAACCGGGCCGGTCTTGTTATAATGCGGCAGGAAGACAGGATGTCGCGCCCATTTTTCTGCGCCCGGCTTTTCAAAGATCGGATATTGCGGGCCACCGACGAGGCTGGCGTTATAACGCTCGGCAGTGGCTACCATGTTTTCGATCCAGGCCGGATCAGCCAGTTCATCGTCATCGATGACGATGACATATTTGAAGTTCGGAAAGTAGGTCATCGCCGTCAGCCAGCCCGCATTATATGCGTTGCAGTTGCCGCGATGGGATTCGACAATCAGCATGCCGGTATATTTTCCGGCCTCGAACTGAGGCGCCGCAACCTTGGCGCCTTCCTGGTCCTCCGCCTCGTTCTCGATCACCACGACCGCGAAGCGGCGGCTCGTGACCTGAGCATTCAGCGTATCCAGCGTCCGGATGACATGCTCCGGACGGCGGAACGTCGGCAGCGTTACCACCACCTCGACTTCATCGAAACGAAGCCCAGGAGTTTTAGCAATTACTTGTATATGACTAGGTAAATCAGACATAAACGCTACCGGATATTTCGAACTTCTATATTTGTTTATCCGCCACTATTGAAAAACATTTAAAGAAAAGTTCACCGCAGGACTATAAACACTGGTCAAAACTATCATAGAGCATACCGACCCGAAATGTTAAGGGTTTTAAGATGAATAATGCATTAGGAAAAGCTTGAGCGCGCACCATTATTTTTGATGCTGCCAGCGCGAAAATGATTGTTCAGGAGTTGAATTGCCGTCCCCTCACCTTGTTTTCGTGACATCGATTGTTCCGCACGGAGTACCGACCACCGGCTATGAAGTGGCAAACGCCGCCGTGGTCGACGGCTTGCGTCGTTCGGGAGCAAAGGTGACCGTCCTTGGCTTCACATGGCCGGGCGTGAAAGCCGATGCTGCAGATACTGTCGTTCTGGGCGAAGTCGAAGTACGGACCGAAGGCGCGGGTATCAAGCGCAAGATCGGCTGGGTGCTGAAATCCTTCCTGACCGGCCTTACGGTTTCCTCGGCGAAGCTGCGGGTGATACCAGCTGAGACACTGCACGCGGCCATCGCCAAGATCGGCCCGTTCGATGCCTATGTGCTGAACGGCGTGACCTTGCCCGGTGCATTTGAAGACATCTTCAAGGACAAGCCCTCGCTGTTCGTGGCGCATAATGTGGAATATCGCTCGGCAGAAGAAAACGCCGCCGACGCCGGAAGCTTCGTCCAGAAATTCCTGTTTGGTCGCGAAGCCCGTATTCTGAAAGGATTGGAAAGCCGTCTCATCGGGAATGCCCGCTTCGTTTTCACTTTCGCCGAAGATGACGGGCCGGCGCTCGGCCTCGGCCCTGATCGGTTTGCGACAATGCCGCTTGTTACGCCGGGCGGGATGCAAGCCGCACAGCAGCGGCCTGTCAAGTACGACCTCGCCCTGATCGGCACATGGACTTGGCACCCAAACCGCATCGGGCTCGAATGGTTCCTGCGCGAGGTAAAGCCGCATCTTCCAGACGATATTTCCATCGCAATTGCGGGCAACACGCCCGCCGATCTGATTGCTACATGGTCGGGTGTGGGGTCCGATATCAATTTCGTCGGCAAGGTGCCGGACGCGACTGAATTTGTCGAAAGCGGCGCGCTTGTACCGCTCATCAGCCGTGCGGGAACCGGCGTGCAGCTCAAGACCATCGAGACATTCGAACTGGGCATGCCAAGTGTCGCGACATCGCATTCCGTGCGCGGTATCGGCAATATTCCGGACAATTGCACCATTGCCGACGACCCGAAGGCATTCGCTGCGGCAATCGTCGAGCGCATTGAAAAGATAAGGTTGGGGGATCGCCAGAGACTGGACGGCAAAGCCTTTACAGGGTCACAAATCGAAGGCATGGACCGCGCAGTTGCCAGAGGTCTGCAAGCACTTCATGGCGAAGAGAAAAATACGGACCAGGCATGATGCATACCGAAAATGTCACTTACCGGAATATCCTTGGCGTGAAGGTCGCCTGTTTTGACTGGGCCGGCGCCTTTGCCTTTTTCGAGAACCGCATCAATGAAGGCCGGTTCATGAAACAGGGTTGGCTCAATGCCAACAATTCCAACATTACGGATACCGACCCAGCTTACCGCACTGCATTGCAGGATTTCCTGATCCTGCCCGACGGTGTGGGCGTCGATATTGCAAGCAAGGTCGCCTATGGCAGCAAGTTCCCTGCAAATCTTAACGGAACAGACTTCATTCCGGGCCTTCTGCAGCATATGAAACGCCCGCTGAAGGTTGCACTTCTCGGTGGCGGTCCGGGCGTTGCCGCCGATACCGCGCAGCTCTTCATGCAGCAGATACCGTACCATGAATATCGCGTCATTTCCGACGGCTTCTTCAAGCCCGCAGATCTCGACAGCATTCTCGGTCAGCTCAAGGAATTTCATCCCGATATCCTGCTCGTCGCCATGGGCGTTCCGCGCCAGGAACTCTTCATCGACAAGCATATCACGGCGGAGCATTGCACGGTGGCGAGTGCGGTCGGCGCGCTGTTCGACCTGCACACGGGTCGTGTGCAACGCGCCCCGCACTGGGTGCGCAAGATCCAGATGGAATGGGTGCACCGGCTGCTACAGGAACCGCGACGGCTCGCAAAACGTTATCTCATCGGCAATCCCGTATTTCTGTGGCGCGTTGCCAAAGGCTGGATGAAGGGAGAGCCCCGGTGAAAACCGCAATCGTCACAGCCAGTTGGGATCAGGATTTCGAGCGCTGCAAGCTGCTTTGTGAAACCATAGACAAATATGTCAGCGGTTTCACGAAGCACTATATCCTTGTCGACAGCAAGGACGTTGCCCTGTTCCGCAAACTCGAAAGCACACAACGCGTCATCATCGATGAACGCGATCTGCTGCCCTCATGGCTCCACGCCTTCTGGGACCCGACCTATCTGTGGCGCAGGCGCGTTTGGCTCTCACTCAGAACCAAGCCGCTGCGCGGCTGGCATGTGCAACAGCTGCGCCGCATCGCACTTGCCGGTGCCGTGGAGGAAGATGGATTTCTCTATACGGATTCCGACACGGCTTTTCTGCGTCCCTTCGATTGCGACACACTCTGGCACCACGAAAAGCTCCGGCTTTTCGTGCGTCCCAATGCGCTTGCAAATCCGGAATGGCCCGAGCATCCGGTCTGGGCGGCCAATGCGGCAAAGCTGCTCGGCATCAGGAAAGGGAAAAGCGGGCTGAACGACTATATCGGCCAGCTGGTCTCATGGCGGCGCGATAGCGTGATTTCCATGTGCGAAAGGATCGAAGCCCATACCGGACAACATTGGGTGGCAGCCCTTGGCAATATACGTCGTTTCTCCGAGTGCTTCATCTATGGTCGCTATGTCGATGACGTCCTGCACGGCTCCGGTCATTACAGCGACACCCATGATCTGTGCCGGATGCAATGGTTCGCACCACCGCCGAGCGAAGAGGAATTCCGCACCTTCATCGCGGAAATGGAACCGCATCAGGTCGCCATAGGCATGCAGTCCTTCCTCGGCCTTTCGGTCGATGACATTCGGCGGATTATCGGAGCCTAAATCTCAAACACGTTTTGCCGGCAAACGAATGCTCGTATAGGTGAAAACCAGCGACAGCAGATAGAGCCCGGCGAATACGACGTTGAGGCCGAGAATCCAGTCGTGATTATCGGCATAATTCACGAGCAGAAGCCAGACGAAGAATGCCTTGGCAGCGGTCATCAGCACCATGCTCAATGTCCTCAGACCGGACTGGCCGCGCGCATAGAGAATTTCGGTCTGATACTCGATGAGGTTGCGAAAACCCGGTACGAGCAACACCAGCGGCAGCAGCCCGACAATCGGGGCAACGCTTGAACCGAGTGCGTTCGGGAAGATTTGCAGGAACACGACCATAGCGCCAAGACCTGCCACCGAGACGGCAAAGACTGCAAGTTCCAGCCCGGCGCGGATGCGCAAAGAGGACAACATGTCCGGCGTACGCATAAGCTTTTGCACCAGCATCATGTTGAAGGACCGCACAGGCAAAGCTGTCAGATCGACAAGCCGCATGATGATCGCATAAAGACCCGCCGTCGCAGGCCCGCCAACGGTCAGCACAAGAAGCTTGTCGAGCTCGGCCTGAATATAGAACAGCAGTTCGGCCCCCATGACTGCAATCGCATCCGAAAGCCGCCGCATATAGAGAACCGGTTTGAAGCGGAGCCGGATAGACGGATAGAATTTCAGCGCCGTCAGCAGCGCAACGCCATTGGCCGCCGCATACCACCACGCCCAATGGGCGATGTCATGAACACTCGCCAGCCACATGAACAGGACAGCCGCCACAGCGCGCGTGGCTGTTCCGAAAATCACCAGCCCCGCCGATATGCCGAACCGGCGCAGGCCATTGTTGACGATGATGATGATTTCCGTCGAACGCCAGAGCAAGGCTTCCGCAAATACCACCACGGCAAAAGGCAGAAATGAAATGTCGCGGCTGAAAAAGACGAAATAGACCAGCCAGGACGCCAGTGCGAACAGTGGCAGGGAAACCAGAAGAGCGACAAGAAAACCCGCCGTATAGATGCCGAGCAGGCGCGGCTTCACTGTCGATATGCGATAAAGCGGCGAACTGAAGCCCAGAGAAACGATGCGTGACAGAACCACGCCTGTGCCCGACGCAGTGGCAAATATGCCGAAATCACCGGTCGGCAGTGTGTTTGCAAGCGCAATGAAATAGACAAGCGAGACGACCAGCCTGCCAGCGGATCCGGAAAACAGGGACAGGTAATCGCGCACCATTCCGGCGTTATTGCCTGACAGTTTCCGGAGCGCTTTCGCTATCAACAGGGAGCCTCGCCTATCATAGTCTGGTGCATGTGCCTGTTCGTTGGAACGGAGGCATAATCGGGGTTTAGCTAAAAAGACTTAAACTCTTCTTTGCAAGCTCAAAGAGTAAACAAGCAAAAGCTAAAGTTGCAGATTCAAGGAATTGGCACTTCACCTCGACATTATTTTAACGTTTTGTTTTCTATAAAAAATTACATTCGGCCTTGAGGTGCGAGCCAATCGGATTCCCGTTTGGCATGCGGAAGCCTTGGCTTATGGATTTCAAAGCAGCCGTTGGCGCCGGAAACGGTTGAGACGGCTTACAGACACGGACGATTTCGGCAATGAGCGATCACGAGGAGCGCAGAAAGGCGGGAGTTGAGAAACCTCTTCTCGCATTCTCCGACGCTCGCCCCGCTGGTCGTTTTGACAGCGAAACCGCACCACCCTGGACACCACCGGCGACGCCGGATGAACGCGCCGCGTTCTTTCGCCAGCACGATCATGCTGCGCAGGAAACACCAGAACCGGCGGAACCTGTTCTCGAAGAGGAACTGGATGATGCCGATGTCGCCGAGCTGCAAAAGCGCGTCGCGCTGATCGAGGCGGAACTGGAACGCAAGGTTCAGGAACGCGAGCGCCGCAAAGTCACAGTCGAAACTCCCGTTCCAACGCCAGAGCCGACCCGCGCGCCGGCCCCGGAGCCGATCAAGCGCCAGCGCCCTGTCATTGACGGACCGGCACCTGATGCGGAATGGAAACCACTGATCGATCCGCGCATCGCTATCGACGTGCTGCGGGGATCGCGCAAGCTACTGCTTGTCAGCACACTACTGGGTGGTGTGGTCGCCGCGCTCTATGCATTGTCCTTGCCGCAGATGTATGTCGCATCGACGGATATTCTGGTCGATCCGCGCAATATCAAGACCGTTGGAGACGAACTGACGCCAGGTCAGCTCCCGACCGATGCGTCACTTGCCGTTGCGGAAAGCCAGGCACGCATCATCGATTCCAGCAGTGTGCTGCTGAAAGTGATCGACAGGACCGAACTGACAAAAGACCCCGAATTCAACGGCACTCTGGTTCCGACCGGCATTGCCGGGCTGTTTGCACAGATCAGGGATATGCTGTCGCCCAAAAAGGCAAGCGACAGCCAGACACTGCAAACCCGCGTCCTGTACAATCTGCACAAGAGCATCGCCATCGGTCGCGACGCCAAGACCTTCATCTATTCAATCTCGGTGAAAACGCGTGATCCGCAGAAATCGGCATCGCTTGCGAACACGATCAGTTCCGTGTTCCAGAGCGAGCTTGCATCCGTGCAATCCGATGCTGCACGGCGCACCTCGGACGAACTGTCGAACCGTCTTGCCGATATGCGCGCCAATGTCGAACAGGCGGAGCGCGCAGCAGCTGATTTCCGCGCCTCACGCGATCTCGTCAATGTCGACGGCAAGCTGATCAGCGATAACGACCTGACCCGGCTCAACGACCAGTTGACCAACCAGCGCGCTGAAACAATGCGGCTTCAGGCCCGTGTGCAGGTACTGAACAGCGCCACATCCGACAGTGTTGTATCCGGTACCTTGCCGGAAGATCTGCGTTCCAACACGCTGACCGCGCTGCGCGCGCAATATGCGCAGGCGCGCCAGACGGCAAGCGGCCTGTCCACCCAGCTTGGGCCGCGCCATCCGGCACTCATTCAGGCACAGTCGCAGGCAGGCACGGTCCTGAACGACATCGATGCCGAATTGCGACGCATCCGCTCCTCGTTGCAGGTCGAGGTCGCCCGGTCCACGCTGCAGGAAAAGGACCTCACTGCCCGCCTGGCGCAGCTAAAATCGCAACAGGCGAACAATAGCGGCGATCTGGTGAAGTTGCGTGAGCTTGAGCGCGAAGCCACAGCACGGCGCTCGGTCTACGAAGCCTTCCTCCTGCGCTCGCGCGAGACGAACGAACAGGAAGGTCTGAATACGGCCAATGTCAGGGTTTTGTCGGAAGCTCGCCCGCCGCTCGATCCCGCAGGCACATCGCGCAAGCTGATCGTCATTGCCGGGCTGATTGCAGGCTTCCTTGCAGGCCTTGCAATCACAGCCGTCCGCAACTTCGGACGGCTGCTGCGTCTATCTTAGAGCGCGTTTCGATCTGATTGGATCAGATCGGCGCTCTATCTCTTTGTTTTGACGCGCATCTTTTCCGAAAACCGTTTCACACTTTTCGGGATGCGCCCTAATTCACGCGGACTGCCGCAAAGAGGTCTCAACGCGCGGCACCTTGCGCCCGCTGGCACGCAGAATGCCGTGCGCCCCGTCAAGATGGCCGGGCTTCAGCTCCAACGCCAGAAAGCGACGCTTTTCATAAGGGCCGGGCATGGCAAGCTCGCCGGTCTTTTCAGCGGTGAAGCCGAAACGCTCGTAGTATTCCGGATCGCCGACAAGGATGATCGCGCCATGGCCGCGGTCTTTTGCTTCATCGATCGCACGACGCATCAACGCCGAACCGATACCGCAACCGGCAGCGAACGGATCGACCGCCAGCGGGCCGAGCAGCAAGGCAGGCACCGGAAAGCCGAAAACATCGAGACCGGCATGGACATTCCATAGCCGCACAGTACCTGCAAGCAATCCGTCTTCGCCAAGCGCGGCAAAAGCCAGACCGTCCGCAGGCAGGCGACCGCGACGCAGCTTTTCCGATGACTTCCGGCGACGGCCTTCACCCATCGCGCGATCCAGCAGCGATTCACGCGCAAGCACGTGCTCCAGCGTTTCGCCCGCTATTGTGAAAGCCGGAGCGACGATGGTTGCAGTATGTTCCTGAATTTCCAGAGTTACATTCATGACATCTATCCCCGCAAAGCGGCAGCAGCACACCCCACCCAGCGCCTTGCAGCACTGGGCGGATTGAGAGGATCATTCGGGACTTTTGAAGATATGATCTAATCCGAAAATCGGTTCCCACTTTTCGGGATCATACCAAGTCTGAATGATCAGATGACGTAGGATCGGAGCGGTTCGAAGCCGTTGAACGCCACCGCCGAATAGGTGGTGGTGTATGCGCCCGTGCCTTCGATGAGGATTTCATCACCGATGGTCAGCGAGACCGGCAGCGGGTACGGCGTCTTTTCATAAAGTACGTCCGCGCTGTCGCAGGTCGGGCCAGCCAGCACGCATGGTTCGGTTTCGCTGCCGTCATGCGGGGTCACGATCTGATAGCGGATCGCCTCGTCCATGGTTTCGGCGAGACCGCCGAACTTGCCGATGTCGAGATAGACCCAGCGCACATTGTCGTTGTCTGCCTTGCGCGAGACCAGAACCACTTCGGTCTTGATCACGCCTGCATTGCCGACCATGCCGCGACCCGGTTCGATGATGGTTTCCGGGATACGGTTGCCGAAATGCTTGGACAGCGCATCGAAGATCGCCATGCCGTAGGCCTGAGCAGTCGGCACGTCCTTGAGGTAACGGGTCGGGAACCCGCCGCCCATATTGACCATGCGCAGGACAATGCCTTCGTCAGCCAGGGTGCGGAACACCGATGCTGCATCGCCAAGCGCGCGATCCCATGCGGAGAGGTCCGTCTGCTGCGAGCCGACGTGGAACGATACACCGTAGGAATCGAGACCGAGCGACTTTGCATGGCGCAGAACGTCGATGGCCATCGCAGGCACGCAACCGAACTTGCGCGACAGCGGCCACTCAGCACCTTCACCATCCGTCAGCACGCGGCAGAACACGCGGCTGCCGGGAGCGGCGCGAGCAACCTTCTCGACTTCTTCAACGCAGTCGACCGCATAAAGGCGAATGCCCAGCTCGAAGGCGCGCGCAATATCGCGCTCCTTCTTGATGGTGTTGCCATAGGAGATGCGGGTTGGCGTTGCGCCGGCTTCCAGAGCCATTTCGATTTCAGCAACCGACGCAGTATCGAAGCACGAGCCGAGCGAAGCGAGCAGGCGCAGGATTTCCGGCGCAGGATTTGCCTTCACCGCGTAGAAGATGCGCGAATAGGGCAAAGCCTTCTCGAAGCTCTGATAGTTGTCGCGCACGACGTCGGTGTCGACGACGAGGCAAGGACCGTCCGGACGGCGGGTGTTGAGGAAGTCGATGATACGCTGCGTTGCCATGGTCGTTCTCCCGCACGGCTTGATCTTGCCGTATTCTGGTGCGTAACCCCGAAAAGTTTCAGACTTTTCGGAAAGGATTACGCAGAAAAGGACTTAGAGAATTTCGCAGGTCCTCTTTGGACCAAGAGAAACTCTAAGGACAAAGTGTGCATGAACGCATCCGCCGTGAGGCCAGCCTTTGGAGGTGCTGATGTCACGCGAAAACTCATGCGGCGATGGAACAACGCTAAACCCGCGTTACTCCGCTTTGTCTGCCTTGGATTGGAATTGGAGAACCGCATCCGCACTTCTGGCAATGAAGGTGTGCCTCTTCAGTAATTTCGGCTTTTGGACAGCCGAAAGACACTAGAAAGGCCCGCACCGTCGTTGCTTCAAGATGTCCTCGATCTGGCGGTTGGCCAACAGATCGACTGGAGCGGTTAGGTCCAGGTACCGTACCGAATTCCTCACCATTCGAGGATCGGCGGACACCCACAGGCACGTGCGACTTTGGGCAAGCGCGATATAAGCGCAAAGTCGTGTCCATTCAATGACAAAAATTCCTCCGGACGAATTTATTTTGGCAGGATCGCGTTGAACGGCACGCTTGCCATTGTTCAATATAAGTGAAACATTCGCAGCTCAGACCTGCCTCGAAAGAGCGTAAATAGACCGTTAATTGCTGCATGTTGTGAACAATGGCCAGTTTCGATCCCTTCAACGCCATCATTGCAAAACCCGAAAAGTCACCCGTTCACACAACGGACGGACCGCTTAAAGGTGAACGGCTGGCCGTAAAAGACATTTATGACGTCGCCGGAATGGCAACCGGATGCGGGAATCCGCAGATCGAGGCCGAATCACCTCGCGCCGAAAGATCGGCTCCGGTGGTGGAGAAGCTCCTCGCCGCCGGTGCCGAATTTGTCGGCAAGGCGCAGACCGACGAACTTGCCTTCTCCCTGATGGGGCAGAATTCGCATTTCCCCTATCCGATCAATCCGGCAGCACCGGACCGCGTTACCGGCGGCTCATCATCCGGTTCGGCAGCAGCAGTTGCGGGCAAACTCGCCGATATTGCGCTCGGCTCCGATACGGGCGGCTCCATTCGGGCACCTGCAAGCTTTTGCGGTCTCGTCGGCCTGCGCACCACCCATGGCCGCATTCCGCTCGAAGGCATCATGCCGCTTGCGCCCTCGCTCGATACGATTGGATGGTTTGCACGCGATATCGACCTTTACGACCGCGTTGGCTCTATCCTGCTTGGCAACGACGCCCGAGAATTCAGGCTGACGCAACTTCTCTATATGCCGGTTCTGGAACAGCTTCTGCTCGGTCAGCAGGAAACAGACGCCTATCGCACCATGTTCGCCCAAGTGCGACCGCACTTCTCGGGTCTCAAGGCGGCGAGCCAGCCGACGCTCTCGATAGACGAACTCTATCTGGTCTTCCGCCACATACAAGGCGCGGAAGCCTGGGCGACACACGGCGGCTGGATTTCCTCCGGCGATCGCAAGCTCGGCCCCGGCGTCGCGGACCGTTTTGCCTTCGGTGCGGAAATCGCCGCTGATCTCGTTGCCAGCCAGCGTATGCGCCGAGCACAATTCGCGCAGGAACTCGAACAGATCGTCGGCAATGATGCCGTGCTGGCACTCCCGACCGTACCGGGTGCAGCTCCGCTGGCAAAAGAGCCTTTCGAGACCTTGCAGGCCTATCGCGAACAGGCTTTGCGCCTGCTTTGCCTTTCGGTACTTTCCGGCCTGCCGCAGATCACATTACCTTTGGGACAGGTGCAGGGCGCACCTTTCGGGATTTCCTTCATCGGACCACGCGGCAGCGACCGGGCGCTGATCGGGCTGGCCAAAAACATCATCGGGAAGCGGGGCTAGACCATGGACACCCTCACACGTATGCGCGCCTTCATCGACGTGGTCGAGGCGGAAGGCTTTTCCGCCGCTGCGCGAAAAATCGGGCGCTCCAAGGCGCTTCTTTCCAAATATGTGCGGGAATTGGAGGACGAACTCGGTGCACGCCTTCTCAACCGTACCACGCGGCAATTTTCGCTGACCGAAGCCGGTCACACCTATTATCACCGAGCGGTGGAGATCATTCGCGAGATCGACGCGCTGCAGGATGCTGTCAGCGAAACCAGTTCTGACGCGCGCGGGCGTATCAAACTGTCGGCCCCGCGCACTTTTGCCGATGCCGTCATTGGGCAGTCGCTGATCGACTTTTGCCTCGCCCATCCGGACATTGTGCTCGATGTGCGGCTGGATGACCGTTTTGTCGATCTGGTGGAGGAAGGCTTCGATCTTGCGATCCGC
This sequence comes from Brucella lupini, assembly GCF_002252535.1. Taxonomy (NCBI): domain Bacteria; kingdom Pseudomonadati; phylum Pseudomonadota; class Alphaproteobacteria; order Hyphomicrobiales; family Brucellaceae; genus Brucella; species Brucella lupini. The sequence continues at coordinate 26,430 of NZ_NNRN01000065.1, read as the reverse complement.
ATCACGCGTTTGCAGGACTCTTCCCTCATTGCCAAGCGCCTGTCGCCATTCCATTCCATCCTGTGCGGCGCGCCCGAACTCATCTCCCGCGTCGGCAAGCCCGAACGTCCAGAAGATCTGGCCGATCGGCCTTGCATCATCGACACCAATGCACGCTCGCGCAACAATTGGCATTTCCGCAATACGGATGGCTCGATGATGACAGTTCCCGTCAACGGTCCCATCGAGGTGAACAGCCCCGTCGCCACCAAGAATGCAGCACTCGCCGGGCTTGGCTTCTGCATGCTGCCCGCCTTCATCGCCGAAGAAGAAATCGAGCGCGGCAGGCTGGTTGCGTGTCTGGATGAATTCATCGTGAAGGATGGCGGCATCTATGCCGTCTATCCACATCGGCGCTATCTGCCGGCAAAAATCCGGGCATTGGTCGATTTTCTGACCCAATGGTTCAAGGAGCGGGAATAGAATGCATCCTGAAAAGTGTGAAACGGTCTTCGAGACCAAGATATACGATAAAGCAAATGGAACGTCGCACTTTTGTCGCCTTCGGGCATAAGCGTGGGAAAACTCTAACGGAAAGTTTTATGCTGGTTTCGTCGTCTTGGCTCAAAAACAGGTTCGTTCGGTCTGCCGCAGCTGCGCTGCTGGCCGGTCTCGTGCCGACGGCTGCGCTCGCTCACCCGCATGTCTTTGCCGACGCACGACTGGAACTGACCATAGCCCCCGATGGCACAGTGCAACAGCTTGCGCATGTATGGCGTTTCGACGACGTTTTCTCCTCCACCGTCCTGATGGAATTCGACAAGAATGGCGATCTGCAGCTCGACAAGAATGAATTGATCGACCTCGGCCATGTCATCAACGGCTCGATTGCCGAGTTCAAGTATTTCCAGACTGTTCTGGACGATGGCAAGGACGTGAAAATGGCGAGGCCGACCGACCTCGCAGCAGATTTCACCGACAATCGCCTGCTCATCATCTTTACGAGCAAGCCTGAAAAGCCGTTGAAACTCGCCCCCGGCCACAAGGTCAGCTTCGGCGTCTACGACCCGACTTTCTATACTGCCATCGATTACATGAACGACAGCGATCTGGTTGTGAAAGGCCTGCCCGCAGGCTGCACCTCCAAGGTCGTGCGCCCCAATCCGGATGAAGCGCTCGCCCAGAATCAGGCGACACTGACCGATGCCTTCTTCAACGATCCGGCAGGCACGGACATGTCGAAAATATTCGCGACCCGTCTTGAGATAGACTGCGAACCGAAAGGGAAAACAGGCTGATGAGAAAACCGGCTACCTTCATTCTAACTCTCTGCCTTACGATGATCGTTGCGCAGGCCTATGCGCAGTCATCGCTCGGTATCGGTGCGAATGAGGTGGCGATGAAGCCAACCGGGCCTTTCGCGCACATCATTCTCTGGATGAACGAACAGCAGCGCTCGTTTTATCTCGCCATGACCAATGCGTTGAAAGCCATGCGTGAAGATCCTTGGCAGGCTTCGGTTCTGGTCGGACTTTCCTTCGTCTATGGCATTTTTCATGCGGCAGGGCCCGGCCATGGCAAGGCGGTCATCTCGTCCTACATGATCGCCAACGAAACGGCGCTGCGGCGCGGCATCTTCCTGTCGTTCATTTCGTCGCTTTTGCAGGCCATCATGGCCATCGCCGTGGTCGGCCTCGCATGGTTCCTGCTGCGTGGCACCGGCATTTCCATGAATCAGACCGCCCGTTATATGGAAATTGCAAGTTTTGCGCTGATCCTGTTTTTCGGCCTTTGGCTTCTGGCGCGCAAACTACCGCTACTTTTCAAGAAGCAAGACGATGCAAGCCCCAGCCCGGCCTCGTCGCTTTTTGCCGCAGCACCCGAACCGGCAATGGCTTCCGGTCCGGCATGGCAGGGCAGTATTTCGCAGACCACGCGCGCGGCGGCTGCCACAAGCACAGTAAAGCTCAATTACAAACCCGCAACCGCTGCTGCATCGGATCATATTTTCATCGGCGAGGGCGATGTGTGCGCCGCGTGCGGCAACGCCCATATTGCCGATCCGTCGACGCTCGGCGACGACTTCAACTGGAAAACGGCGTGGTCGGCGATTTTCTCGGTGGGCCTGCGTCCCTGCTCCGGCGCGCTGATCGTGCTGACGTTTGCGCTTTTGAATGGCCTGATGGTCGGCGGACTGCTTTCAGTCTTCGCCATGGCGTTCGGCACATTCATCACCGTGGCTGTTCTTGCCACGCTGGCTGTCACAGCAAAAAACACGGCCTTGCGATTTGCAGGCAGCAATGCCATGTCCGGACGGCTGAAGGCGGCAATCGAAGTTGCCGCCGCCCTGTTCATCGCGCTGACAGGTGCGCTTTTGCTCAGCGCTTCGCTGGTTGGTTAATCCTTGTTCTGGCGGCGCGAGCGCAGCCAAAAAATGGCGAAGAAGCCCAGAACGAAAACTATCGGGAAGATAATCGCCGCGATTTGCGAGCGCTCGCCCAGCGCCAGCATGATGCTGGGCACGAAATAGGCAAGCACCCCGAAGCCAATCAGGATGATGGCGGCAGCAATTGCCGGATTACTCTTCTTGCGCTCAGCCAAGATCACGAAACTCCTCCAGCTTCTTCTTCTGCTGACCGTCACTATCAAAGTTTTCCGGCGCAAGCCATGCCTGATAGGCTTTCTTCAAGGCAGGCCATTCGCTGTCGAGAATGGAAAACCATGCCGTATCGCGGTTCTTGCCTTTCGCCACCATATGCTGGCGGAAAATCCCCTCGAACGAAAAGCCGAAGCGCTCCGCAGCCCGCTTGGACGGCAGATTGTCGTTGTTGCACTTCCATTCGTAGCGACGATAGCCAAGCTCGTCGAAAATATACTGCATGAACAGGAATTGTGCTTCGGTGGCGGCGGGCTTGCGCGAAATCAGTGGACCCCAATAGATGTTGCCGATTTCAATCGCGCCGTGAGCGGAATCGATGCGCATCAGGGTCTGGCGTCCGGCGACCTTGCCGCTGGCCTTGTCGATGACGGCGAAAAACTGCGGGTCTTCGCTTTTCGCCACCTTTTCCAGCCAGGGCTCGAATTCTTCCCAGGTTGCGGGCGGAAACTCGAACAGCCACGTAAAGCGTTGGTCTGCATCGGTGACCGAAGAAGCGGCGAAAAGTTCGTCCCCGTGCTTCTTCGGGTCCAGCGGTTCCAGCCGTACATATCGACCTTCAAGCACTTTGCGTTCCGGCTTGGGGCGCGGCGTCCAGTTCTGCAAATCAGTCATGCCTATTCTCCCATTCGGCCGAGACAGGAGCATAAAACAAGCGGGGCGAAAACCGGATTATTGTCCCCGCGTCATTTTTCCCGAATAGCCGCCCGATCAACGGAAACCGCCTTCACCAGCGCAACCACATGGTCACCTGTTTGAAGGGCCAGTTCATCTACAGAACGCCGCGTCAGCCGCGCACCAAGACGACGTCCCTGAAAGTCCAGCGAAACATAGGCATTCGGGCCATCATCCGCCGTAACGGCAGTGACGGTCACCGGCAGCACATTGCGGATGCTAATCGCTTCCGGCACCTTACGTGCGATGGAGACGTCGCGCGCACGCACGCGCAGCCGCACACGCATATTCTGTTCCAGCCCCGCATCGCTGAGCTGGAACGACGCGCCACCGAGATCGATTTCTGCCAGTTTGTAGCGCTCGTCATAAGACGAAACCATACCCTCCAACAGCACGCCACCGCCCTCGCCCTCGGCGTCGATCAGCGGAAACACATCCGCCGCCGCACCACTTGCCGTCACCCGGCCAGCGGAAAGAAGCACAATTTCGTCAGCAAGCCGCGCGACTTCATCGATTTCATGGCTCACATAGACGATCGGCACGTGGCTTTCATCGCGAAGACGCTCGATGAAGGGCAGAATTTCCTGCCGGCGCGCATGGTCGAGTGAAGAAAGCGGCTCGTCCAGCAAAAGAAGTGCGGGATCAGACAACAGCGCGCGACCGATAGCGACACGCTGGCGTTCGCCGCCGGAAAGCGTCGATGGCCGCCTGTCGAGAAGATCATCAATGCCGAGCAGCGCCACCACCTCGTCAAAGCTCCGTGTCGCCTGCCTGTGCCCGGCCCAACGCGCATAAGTCAGGTTCCGCTTCACGCTCATATGCGGAAACAACCGCGCTTCCTGAAACACATAGCCGATGCGGCGCTTTTCCGGTGGTAGATTTACGCCCTTTTCGGCATCGAACAGCGTGAAGTCACCCACGGCAATGCGTCCGCTCTCCGGACGGAGTGTTCCGGCAATCATTTTCAGAAGCGTCGTCTTGCCGGCGCCCGAATGGCCAAACAATGCAGTCACGCCCCAGTCGGCGGCGAAATCGGCCTCGACAGGAAACCTGCCATTGCGCCCTTTGATCGAGACAGCAAGCCCGCTCATTTTGTCGCTCCCGCAAGCCTGCGCTGCAACCACTCGGAAAGGACCACGGCGGCAATTGAGATAGCTGCAGATATGGCAATCAGACGGAATGCTTCGGCATCACCCGTTGGCGTCTGCATCAGGGCATAGATGGCAAGCGAAAGGGTCTGCGTTTCGCCGGGAATGTTGGATACGAATGTGATCGTAGCACCGAATTCACCCAGCGCCTTGGCAAAACCAAGCACTGCGCCTGCAAGCACACCGGGTAGCAAGGGCGGCAGAATGACCGTGAAGAAAGCCGTGAAGCGGCTGGCGCCAAGCGTGCGCGCCGCTTCCTCAAGTCCGCGATCCAGCCCCTCTATCGAAAGCCGGATCGGCCGGACGAGCAACGGAAACGCCATGACACCGGCGGCAAGGGCGGCGCCCGTCCAGCGAAAGGCAAAGGAAAGACCGAACAATTCCTGCAAAGGCGCTCCCAGAGCACCCCGCGCGCCAAACAGGATCAAAAGCAGATAGCCCGTCACCACCGGCGGCAGGACCAGCGGCATGGTGACGATAGCCTGCGCCAGAGACTTGCCCGGAAAATTGAACCGGGCAAGAATCCAGGCGACGATAAAGGCAACTGGCAGCGCAACAATGATGGCTATTCCGGCAACCCGGAGCGACAGAGACACAATCTGCCAGACATTACTCTCAATCATCTTTGACCATCATTATTCAGCAGCCTCCGCAGCTCCCACGAAGCCCTTGTCCTTGATGATCGCCTGACCGGCATCGCTTTCAAGGAAAGCCAAGAAAGCCTTGGCGGCATCGGTTTCGTTCTTCGCAACAAGTGCCGCCGGGTAAAGGATCGGGGCGTGGCTGCTAGCAGGGAAGCGATAGGCTTCGACCAGTTCCGGTGCCGCGGCACGGTCCGACGCGTAGACGATGGCCGCCTTCACTTCCGCGCGGCTGACATATTGCAGCGCAACGCGAACATTCTCGGCAAATACGCCATTCTTCTCGACGTCTTTCCAAATGTTGAGCTTTTCAAGCGCTGCCTTGCCGTATTTGCCCGCCGGGACATTTGACGGATCACCCATGGCAAAACGACCGGCGCTCAAAAGCTCCTTGGCGTCACCCTTCGGCGTGTCTTTCTGCGTTGCAATCACCAGCGCATTGCCGGCGATCACCTTGCGTGAAGCCTTGTCGATGGCATCGGCCTTTTCGACATAATCCATCCAGTCGAGATCGGCGGAAATAAAAATCTGCGCCGGAGCGCCCTGCTCGATCTGCTTGGCCAGAACCGACGAAGATGCAAACGACGCGACCACTTCGGTACCGTCCTTGGCCTTCATCTGCTTGGCAGCTTCTTCGATAACGTCTTTCATGCTGGCGGCAGCGAAAACAGTCACCTTCTCGGCAGCATGGGCAACCGAGGCGGCACCCGCAGCAACGGTGATGAGAAATGCGGCGATCAGTTTCTTCATGAGTATCCTCCATATTGCCTGCGACGACAGGCAAACCATCATCCGCCGGAAAACCGGCGCTGTTTCTGTATGAGCATTGGAGATTTCCTATACCCCGACTTGCGATGATGGGTGTGATGGAGGCAAACGCGACCCGGATGCCGTCAAACCCTTGATGCACGGGCGTCCATGCAAAAGCCGCCCAAATTCCGTAACGAATTCAGATCGTTCCGGAACCAGAGCCACCATAATGGGATGAAATCTGTTTGACCAGCCCTGTGGGGATGCATGCGGCAATAGAGCATTTTCTGTTTTGATTAAAACATTGGAAATGCTCTATTGTTTTGTTCTGACGCGCATCTTGTCCGAAACCGTTTCACACTTTTCGGGATGCGCTTTAGAGCATTGCCGCAAATTGCGTCAACTGCCGATGTGCTTGTGCGCCCCACGCATTTCGGCGAGCTTCACCTGCTTCTGGCGTTCTGCGTAGCGGGCGCGATCTTCCGGCGTGCGCTCGTCATAACAACCGGCACAGGAAACGCCTTCCTCGAAAAACTGTGAAAGCTTGTCCTCCGGCGAAATCGGGCGGCGGCAGGCACGGCACAGTTCGACATCGCTTTCAGCAAGGCCATGGCCCACGGCCACGCGCTCGTCGAACACGAAGCACTCGCCGTTCCACATGCTGTCCTCACGCGGAACTTCCTCAAGATATTTCAGGATACCGCCCTTTAGATGAAAGACATCGTCGAAGCCCAGCCCCTTGACGAAGGCCGTTGCCTTTTCGCAGCGAATACCGCCTGTGCAGAACATGGCGATCTTCTTGCCTTCCAGCTTGTCGCGGTTCTGCTCGACCCATTCGGGGAACTCGCGAAAAGTCTTGGTCTGCGGATCAAGCGCCCCTTCGAATGTGCCGATGGCATATTCATAATCGTTGCGCGTATCGACCACGACGGTGTTCTCATCGGCGATGAGTGCGTTCCAGTCCTGCGGCGCGATATAGGTGCCAACGCTTTTCAGCGGATCGATGCCATCGACACCCATGGTGACGATCTCACGCTTCAGCCGCACCTTCATGCGATGGAACGGCATTTCGGTCGCATGGGAATATTTGAGCTCCGGGTCAGCCAGACCGGGGATAGCCGTGATGTGCTGCACCAGCTTTTCAATTGCCTGGGGTGTGCCTGCAACCGTCCCATTGATGCCTTCCGCCGCCAGAAGCAGCGTTCCCTTGATGCCATTCGAGCAGCAAAGCTTGGCAAGCGGCTCGCGCAGGCTTTCATATTGCGGGAGCGGCGCAAAGCAATAAAGGGCGGCAACGGTGAAAGGCAAATTGCTCATCGGTTCTATCTTCTTTGAAAACTATCCCGCAACTAATCCCCACAAACGGCGAATTCAAGTCAACTTTATCCTCATGCGACCAAGACGCCCCAAAATCCGCCTCGAAGACCACTTTTCGAGGAGAGAGATATGTTCGACAGCCAGACAATTGCAGCCCTGACGACAATGGCAGATGAGACGGAGATTAACCCGGCGGCTTTGCTGGCAATTGCGGAAGTGGAAAGCGGCGGGAAGGCGCTATTCGATATCAGCGGAGGCAAAGAACCGGCCATCCGGTTCGAAGGGCATTATTTTGACCGCAGGCTGTCCGGTCGTCTACGCGACTATGCCAGAACCAACGGCCTGTCGGCACCAGTTGCAGGCCAGATACGCAATCCGAAATCGCAAGCTGCGCGCTGGCTTCTGCTTGAACGTGCGATGGGCTTGAGCAAAAAGGCAGCGCTCGAATCCACCTCCTGGGGGCTGGGGCAGGTTATGGGTGCGCATTGGGAATGGCTTGGTTATGCCACCGTCGATGAACTTGTGGCGGAAGCACGCGGATCGATTGCCGGGCAGGCGCGGCTGATGCTGCGCTTCATCGAAAAGGCAGAGCTTCTCGACGTGCTGAAGGCCCGTAACTGGCGCGAGTTCGCCCGACGCTATAACGGTCCGGCTTTCGCCCGCAACGAATATGACAAACGCATGGCCGAAGCCTATCAGCGCTGGCAAAAGCGGCTTGAGAACTTTAAAAGAGCCGCGTGATCAAGCCTTCTTCAATGGTGGACAAACCGACGAAGGAGATTTAAATCGATTTATCCACTCAAACAGCCGAGCAAGCCGATGTCCCAGAAAACCGATCTTCTCGTCCCCATCATGACAGGCCAGCCGGTCATTCCGGTTCTGTTGATCGACAAGGTGGAACATGCTGTTCCGCTGGCACGCGCGCTTGCCAAAGGCGGATTGCCCGCCATCGAAATCACCCTGCGCACGGCTGCGGCACTCGATGCCATCCGCGCGGTCGCATCGGAAGTGCCGGAAGCAATCGTCGGTGCCGGGACGATCCTCAATGCCAAACAATATGAGGATGCAGCGAAGGCTGGTTCGCGCTTCATCGTCAGCCCCGGCGCAACGAAATACATCGTCGCTGCCGCCAATGACAGCGACGTGCCACTTCTGCCCGCCGCCATCACACCGAGCGAAATGCTGGCGCTCCGCGAGGAAGGCTATACCCATTTGAAATTCTTCCCCGCTGAACAGGCTGGCGGCGCATCGTTCCTGAAGGCGCTGTCCTCTCCGCTGGCCGGAACCTTCTTCTGCCCGACAGGCGGCATCAGCCTTGCAAACGCCAGGAATTACCTGTCGCTGCCGAACGTCGTCTGTGTCGGCGGCTCGTGGGTTGCACCGAAAGAACTCGTCGAGGCTGGCGACTGGGGTGCAATCACCGACCTTGCAAGCGAAGCAGCTGATTTGAAAAACTGAGTAAGATCAAACGCGAATGAGAAAAGGGGCCTCGAAGGCCCCTTTTCTTTTGGTTTGTCATCGTTTGGATGGCGATCAGTTGGTTTCCGTGAACTTGGCCACCGTCAGGAAGGTAACGGCATTGCCGCTGAACTGGTTGGCGCGTTCGGTCGGCAAATTGCCACGCTGGAAACCTGCCGTGTAGACCATGGCCGGTGCGGAGCGCATCGCATCGTTGCGGAGGACCGGATTGGTCACCGGTATGGCGCTCGACACCGATTCCGTCGACATGGCGACTTCCGAAGCTGGCATTACCGCAGGCTGGACAACTGCACGCGGCTTGGACTGGGCCTTGGCTACATAACGCCCGCCCTTCGCGGTGGTACGAACACCCGTCTCGGCTGCCTTGCCAATCGCTGCAACCTGTTTATGGACTGCGGCAGAAGCAGTGGCTGTCGGCTTTGCCGGTGCCGTGCGGGCAACCGAAGCTGTCTGCACAGCTGCCGGAGCCTGTTTTGGCGCAGCGTCTGCAACCTGCTTGCTGTCATAATAATCGTCAGAAGGCGGTGCGATCAGTTCGCCGATCTCATCCCTCTTGGAAAGCAGGGCAAGCTGCGTGTTGGCACGCGGCGCTTCCTTCGGCAGCGGGAACGCTGCCGTTTCGCCCGGCTGCGGCACAGCCGCATTGCCTGCATCGGCAAGCTGCGTCGGTTCGGCCTGCTGGCTATTGACCAGCGCGGCAATCGCATCCTGACCGTTTGTAGCAGGGCTTTCACCCGGACGCGTCGGACGCGCTGACGGCACCACCGCAGCTGCAAGCTGCATATTATCCGTTTCAAGCTGCGGGCGAGCCGACGGGATTGGCACAAAACCATTCATCAGCGGCGAAGGCGTGCCAGCATCGGCAACCTGAACCGTATTCGCATCCACGGCGGCACGGGCGGCAGCTGCCGCATCGGCGGCAGGTTCGGCTGCGGCGAGTGCAACGGCATCCTGTGGCGCCATTGCGGGTTTGCGAGCCGGGATAGGAACGTTTAGTGCGGCGACCGGGACTTCGGCTGCGGCCTGTGCATCAAGGCCCGTTTCCGGACGCGGTGCCTGTACCGGAAGCGGAGCATCGCGGGCAGGCAGAGCAGCAACCATAGTTTCACGCGGCTGCTGGACCGGCTCTTCCGGAACCGCTGCCGGAGCCTGACGCGCAGGCGCTGCACGAGCTGGCCGTGCCGTGGCCGGCGGGGCGCTCACATCACCAGTGTCTTCTTCTTCGTCGGCACCGCCGCCAAACAGCGCACCGAACAGGCTCTTGCTGCGACGCGGCGCGGAATTGCTGGCCATCAAGATCTCGCCGCCACCGGCCTTGCGCTTCTCGATCATGGCCAATGCCTGCTCATAGCCCGGCAACGGCTTGCCGTCTGCGGGAAGGTGAGCGGTCTTGCCATCCGGGAAGAGTGCGAGCAGTTCGCGGCGGCTCATGCGCGGCCAGGAGCGAACATTGCCAACATCCATGTGGACGAATGGCGAGCCGGAACGCGGATAATAACCGACGCCACCGATCTGATAGCGCATGCCGATGCCGCGCAATTTTGCCAGAGGTACGCCGGGAATATAGAAGTCCATCGCTCGGCCGAGCATATGCTGGCTCTTCTTGGCAACGCCGGTCTTCGCGGAACGCGAGCGCAGCATGGCATTGGTGGCCGGTGAACGATAAGCGGAAACGACGGTGATATACTGGCTCGATCCAGTGGAGCGATAGACCTGCCAGACCAGATCGAACAGGCGCGGGTCCATCTTGGTCGGCTCGTTGCGGCGCCAGTCTCGCAGGAAAACGTTCAGCTTCTTCAAACCCTGGGCGTCAAAGCGACCGTTTCTCTTGAAGACGATTTCCGCTTTTTCACCGGTGTGAACGTAATAAAGCTTGAGAGAGCGGGTTTCAGCCGAAGCCTGCGAAGGAGACAGCGCCATGAGAACCGCAGCAGCGGCAAGGGCAGACGGAACGGACATAGATGCCTTCATCCCGGTCCAAACCTTCGCAAAGCGCGCTTTAATGGTCGATATGCTGTTCATCGAATCGTATCGCCTTACCGTTTTTCCGCCCCAGAAGCATTCTCCAGGCATCCCTCGGGACTTTCTTTGTGGTGCCACAAAAAGCCTGCGTCCCAGTTCCGCTCGAGCTCCGATTGTCGGATTTAATGGTTAATGGACGCTTAGTGAACAACAAATGAGGAAACACCATGGCAAAAAAGCCACACACGCGCATCTATTTTTGTCATGGTTAAAAAATTATTAACAGTCTTTAATCGGCAACAGTACCTGCCAAGCGTGACAGCCAATCTATTATAAACGACTAAAATTCAATTGGTTACGCAGAGTTTCATCAACTGGCAGCACGGTTGAAAGGGGTCGTTTCCCCCTCCTCATCGGCACCCGGCCCCTTGCCGGAAATCGACGTCACATCGATGCCATATTCCTTCAGCTTCCGGTAAAGTGTGGTTCTTCCAATGCCCAAACGACGAGCAACTTCACTGATTTGCCCGTCATAATGAGCAATCGCGAACCGGATCATTTCTTCTTCGGCTGCGGCAAGCGTGCGTACCTCGCCTGCCCCATCGATCCCGCTGAACAAGCCCGACTGACCACTCACCGTCGGATCGTGATCGACAAGGTTGAACCGAACCGATTGCTGCACTGCCCTTGCAGCCTCTGCCCCCGCACCGATCTGTGCGAAATCAGCTGCCGTCAGTTCGCCAGTCTCGCAGAGAAGGACGGCACGATAAACGGCATTTTTCAGCTCCCGCACATTGCCGGGCCAATGATAGGTCTTCAGCTTTTCCAGCGCATGGGTGGTGATGCCGGTGATATGCCCCATCCGTTCTTCGCTGACATAGCGCATCATGAACTGATGCAGCAGGATCGGAATATCTTCCAGACGGTTGCGCAACGACGGCATAGCAATGGCAAAGGAGCCGAGCAGATGGTAAAGCCCTGCATGGAAGCGCCCCATATGGACAAGATCGGCCAGAGGGCGGCTGTTCGATGCCATGATGCGGGCGTTGGACAACGTGCGCTCGCCTCCGCCGCCGGCCTCAAACTGGCCGGACTGCATGGCGGCAAAAAGCTTGATTTGCGTGTGGCGTGGCAGCGCACCTACCTCATCCAGAAAGAGCGTCCCACCATCGGCTTCCACGAGTTTTCCGAGGCTGCGGATGACATCATCCTCGCGGCGGTCACGCCGTGCAGTCGAAACGCCGAAGAAAACTTCGTCGGCATTGTCGACGGTCAAGGTGCGGCAATCAACGGTCACGAAAGGGCCACGCCAGCGGGCACCGCCGCTGCAAATAGCGCGCGCCAGTGTTTCCTTGCCGCTGCCGGGCTCTCCTTCGATCAGAAGCGGTGCATCCAGCGCCGAGGCCCTACGTGCCAGAATGCTGACCCGCTCCATTTCCGGGCTTTTGATCGCCATGTCGGAAAGTGTCAGATGAGCTTTCAGGGATGAGCGGGCGCGGCGGATTTCCTGCGTCAGCGCATCGATCTTCAGAACATTGGAAACCGAAACCTGCACACGCTCGAAGGCGACCGGCTTGGTCACAAAATCGACCGCGCCCATTTTCATTGCCTGCAGAACCGGCTGGAGATCATCATTCTGAACGAGAACAATAACGGGAACATTATTTCCAGCTTCGCGCATCCGGCGCAAAACGGTCAGGCCATCCATGTCCGGCATCGATAGATCAAGCAGCATCAGGACGATGTCCTTACGCTGGCTTACGAAACCGAGTGCGCTTGCTCCACCGTCAGCAAGAATGGTCCGATAGCCCATGCGCATGACTATCGCTTCAAGATTGCGCCGATGAATCGGATCGTCATCCGCTATGAGTATGCGCGTGGCCATTAACAGCTATCATCAACCTATGGAGTTCCCACGCCCAAAATACTTAAACAGTTTAAATGTCTCATATTCCAGGCGCGTTATTTGGAGGCAAGCCTTCGTCGAATGCAAGGTACTAAATGTACCTAAGCGTCCCATTCACAAAAATTGTATCCTGAATCCACTTCCTGATTCAGGTATTTGCTTTTCTGCAATCTACCACGGGACAGGCCATCACAAAATTTCGAGGCGCTTTTCCCACCTCTTGGCGATCCTGGCAAGACATGCGAGAAGAGGCCTAGTAGAGCGGTTCCGGTTAACGCGGAATCGTGGAACCGCTCTATCTCTTTGTTTGTACGCATTATCCGACGAAAAACCGTTTCGCACTTTTTCTGGAAATGCTCTTGGAGAATGTTCATGACCCGCTTTTCAGAATCCGTTTCCTTCAACAAGGTTTTGCACGCACCGGCCAGTGATGCGGTTGCTGCCGAAACGACTGACCTCGGCAACCTGCCGGAATGGAATCTGGGCGATCTTTATCCGTCTGCGGACAGCGCAGAACTGAAAAACGATATCGAAAAGGCGATGAAGGACGCTGCAGCCTTCGAGGAACGCTGGAAAGGCAAGCTCGGCGACGAAGCAGCCAAGACCAATGGCGGCAATTTTGTCGATGCAATCAGGGAATTCGAGGCTCTCGATGAGCTGATGGGCCGTATCGGCTCCTTCGCGGGCCTCTACTATTATGGTGACACGTCCGACCCGAAGCGCATGAAGCTTTTCGGCGACGTACAGCAGAAGCTGACCGACGCCAGCACCCATCTCATTTTCTTCGGCCTTGAACTGAACCGCATCGAGGATGCAGTTCTCGAAAAGGCGATGAGCGACAATGCGGCCATTGGCCATTACCGCCCATGGCTGACCGATCTGCGTATGGACAAGCCGTACCAGCTTGATGACAAGCTGGAGCAGCTCTTCCATGAAAAGTCGATTACCGGCTACAGCGCCTGGAACCGGCTGTTCGATGAAACGATGTCAGGGCTTCGCTTTGAAATCGATGGCAAGGAACTCAGCATCGAGCCGACGCTGAACATGCTTCAGGACGCCGATGGGGCCGTGCGTAAAAAAGCCTCCGATGCACTGGCAAAGACTTTTGCCGCCAATCTGCGCACATTCACGCTGATCACCAACACGCTCGCCAAGGACAAGGAAATCTCCGATCGCTGGCGCGGTTTTCAGGATATTGCCGACAGCCGCCACCTTGCCAACCGCGTCGAGCGGGAAGTGGTGGACGCGCTGGCCAAGGCGGTGGAAGACGCCTATCCACGCCTTTCGCACCGTTATTATGCCCTGAAAGCCAAATGGCTCGGCCTCGAAAAGCTTGAAAACTGGGATCGCAACGCGCCGCTGCCGGAAACGCCGCAGGCGCTTATCTCGTGGGATGAAGCGCGTGAAACGGTGCTGTCCGCCTATGGCAATTTCGCGCCGGAAATGGCCGCAATCGCCAAGGATTTCTTCGACAAGAACTGGATTGACGCGCCGGTGCGCCCCGGCAAGGCGCCGGGCGCTTTCGCGCATCCGACCGTGCCGTCTGCGCATCCTTATGTGCTGCTCAACTATATGGGCAAGCCGCGCGATGTGATGACGCTTGCCCATGAGCTTGGTCACGGCGTGCATCAGATTCTGGCTGGCGGTCAGGGCGCGCTGATGGCCTCAACCCCGCTGACGCTCGCCGAAACCGCCTCGGTCTTCGGCGAAATGCTGACCTTCCGCTCGCTTTTGGAGCGGACGAAGGACAAGCGCGAACGCAAGGCCATGCTGGCCCAGAAGGCTGAAGACATGATCAATACGGTCGTGCGCCAGATAGCCTTCTACCAGTTCGAACGTCGCGTCCACACCGAGCGCCGCGAAGGCGAACTGACCGCAGAACGCATCGGCGAAATCTGGATGGATGTGCAGCGCGAAAGCCTTGGCGATGCCGTCAATCTCAATCCGGGTTACGAGACCTTCTGGACCTATATCCCCCACTTCATCCATTCACCGTTCTATGTCTATGCCTATGCTTTCGGCGATTGTCTGGTGAACTCGCTTTATGCGGTCTACCAGAACTCGGAAAAGGGCTTCCAGCAGAAATATTTCGACATGCTGAAGGCTGGCGGCACCAAGCACCACAAGGAATTGCTTGCGCCGTTCGGTCTGGATGCAAGCGATCCGGATTTCTGGAGCAAGGGCCTGTCAGTGATCGAAGGCATCATCGACGAGCTTGAAGCCATGGAAGACTGAGCACTTGCGTGACTCACCAAAGCAATAAGCCGCTTATCCTGTTCCGGGATGACAAGGCGGGCCGCGATGTGCTTTTCACGGCCCCCTCATCGATCATTCGCGCCGACACACCTGATGAATTTGAACCCGCATGGGATGCGATGCAGGCGGCCCATAATGCCGGAAAATGGCTTGCGGGTTATCTATCCTATGAAGCCGGCTATCTTCTCGAACCCAAGCTGAAGCCGTTGCTGCCAGAGGGACGCAATGCCCCGCTTCTCTGCTTCGGCGTGTTCGATGGCCCTTCCGACCAATCGATGCACGGGCGCAGCGAAGACAATGCCACCTTTCTGCGCGATCCGGTCGAGCAATGGTCGTTTGACGACTATGCGCCCCGCTTCGAACGCTTGCACCAGCACTTGCGCGAAGGCGATTGCTATCAGGGCAACCTCACCTTTCCGATCCATGCGGAATGGGGCGGCGATCCGCTGATCCTGTTCAACATGCTCGCAAAACGTCAGCCGGTTCGCTACGCGACCTATTGCGATCTTGGTGGACCGATTGTCCTGTCGCGTTCGCCGGAACTTTTCTTTGAAGTCGACGGCGACGGGTGGATTGAAACCCATCCGATGAAAGGCACCATGCCCCGCGGTGCGACGCCTGAAGAAGACGAGCAGAACCGCCAGTTTCTGCTGAACGATCCGAAGAATCAGGCCGAAAACCGCATGATCGTTGATCTGCTTCGCAACGATATTTCGCTTGTCAGCGAAGTAGGATCGCTCGATGTGCCGGAACTCTTCCGCATCGAAACCTATCCCACCGTCCACCAGATGATCAGCCGCGTGCGGGCCAGACTGAAAGAAAACCTGCCATTGCGCACGCTCTTTGCAGCCCTTTTCCCGTGCGGCTCGATCACCGGCGCACCAAAGATCAGCGCCATGGAAATCCTGCGTAAACTGGAGACCGGGCCGCGCGACATTTATTGCGGCTCGCTCGGCTGGATCGAGCCAAGCGGGCGGATGCGTTTCAACGTTGCCATTCGCACGATCTCGCTTCTCGATGAAAATCGTGCAATCTTCAACGTCGGGGGTGGCGTGGTCTTCGATTCCACGGCGCAAGCGGAGTATGAGGAATGTCTTCTGAAAGCACGGTTCGCAGCACTGTCGAGCCACACGGGGCGCAGGCCGTGATCATGGAGCCGGATTATCAGCTGATCGAAACCATGCGCTGGGAGCCGCTCTCGGGCGTTTTACGCTTCGATTTGCATATGGCACGCCTCGAAAATTCCGCCCGTGAACTCGGTTTTTCCTGCAATATGGAAGCTGTCCGGCAGAAGGTTTCAGAAAGCGGAACCGGTGAGCAGGCCCTGAAGCTGCGGCTGACACTTGCGCCCGATGGCGTGGCCACCGTCTCGACCATGCCTTTTGAACCACTCTCCTGCCAGACGATCTGGCGAATCGCGATTGCCCGCACGCACCTTGATCACAATGATACTCTGTTGCGCCACAAGACGACGCGACGGCAGGCCTATATCGCAGCACGCGAAGAGTATTCGACGGCAGAGATCGACGAAGTCATTCTGCTCAATGATCGCGGCGAAGTCTGTGAGGGAACTATTACGTCAATATTTCTCGATGTAGGCGGCACGACCTGCACGACGCCCGCCCTGTCATGCGGCCTCCTCGACGGGGTTCTGCGCCGTGAATTGCTGAACAACAATATTGTCGAAGAGGGTATCGTTACCGTCGAAACGCTCAAAAATGCGCGCAACATTCTCGTCGGCAATTCGCTGCGCGGTATGATCCGGGCACAGCTAATCGAGGCTTAAAAAGCCAATCCGCATTAAACATGTATTGATGTCATAGGCTTGTGACGTTTCTTTCTTTCTATGAAGTTGTGTTATCGTTCCCGCGCATAAGCTAAATCGGGCTAAGGATAACCCAACACCGCAATTCTGCGGCACCTCAGAGGAAGAAAATGGCGAAAGCGAAATGGCAAGTCTATGGCGAGATAACCGGCCCCGTCATCATGATCGGCTTTGGGTCGATCGGGCGCGGTACCCTGCCGCTGATTGAACGTCATTTCAAATTCGACAAGTCGCGCATGGTCGTTATCGATCCGAGCGAAGCCAATCGCAAAATCCTCGATGACAAGGGCATCCGCTTCATCAAGGAAGCAATCACCAAGGACAATTACAAAAAGGTTCTTGGACCTCTCTTGAAAGAAACGGAAGGCCAGCCTTTCATCGTCAATCTTTCGGTCGATACCGGATCACTCGATCTGATGCGTTCCGCCCGAGAGCATGGCGCGCTTTATATCGACACCGTGGTGGAACCCTGGCTCGGCTTCTATTTCGATGAAGAAGCTGACAATGCCTCGCGCACCAATTATGCGCTGCGCGAAACGGTGCGCGCTGAAAAGCGCAAGAATCCCGGCGGCACGACCGCGGTTTCCTGCTGCGGCGCCAATCCGGGCATGGTCTCGTGGTTCGTCAAGAAAGCGCTCGTCGATCTTGCGACTGAACTGAAGCTCGATTTCACCGAACCGGCAGCGGATGATCGCCACGGCTGGGCAAAACTGATGAAAAAAACCGGCGTCAAGGGTATCCACATCGCCGAACGCGATACCCAACGCGCAAAAGAGCCGAAACCTTTCAACACATTCTGGAATACATGGTCCGTCGAAGGGTTCATCGCCGAAGGCTTGCAACCGGCAGAGCTTGGCTGGGGCAGCCATGAAAAATGGATGCCCAAGAACGCCCGCAAGCAGAAGAAGGGCAACAAGGCAGCGATCTTCCTCGAACAGCCGGGCGGCAATACCCGTATTCGCACCTGGTGTCCGACGCTCGGTGCGCAATATGGCTTGCTCGTCACCCACAATGAAGCGATCTCCATCGCCGATTTTTTCACGCTGCGCGACAAGAAGGGCAAGCTCGATTTCCGCCTGACCTGTCACTACGCCTATCACCCGAGCAATGACGCCATTCTGGCCCTTGATGAAATGTTCGGCGCAAGCGGCAAGGCACAGCCGGTGCAGCACGTTCTGGAAGAGCATGAAATTCTGGACGGCAGCGATGAACTTGGCGTGCTGCTCTATGGCCACGACAAGAATGCCTATTGGTACGGCTCGCAGTTGACCGTAGAGGAAGCGCGCAAACTTGCGCCTTATCAGAACGCGACTGGCCTGCAGGTTTCCTCAGCCGTTCTGGCGGGCATGGTCTGGGCGCTGGAGAATCCGCACAGCGGCATCGTCGAGACCGACGAGATGGATTACCGCCGTTGCCTTGAAGTCCAGATGCAATATCTGGGTCCGTTGAACGGTTATTACACCGATTGGACACCGCTGGAAGGTCGCGGCCATCTGTTCAAGGAAGACCTCGATACCAAGGATCCGTGGCAATTCCGGAATATTCTGGTTCGCTAATCAAGCTGGCCCGGCTTCGACCGGGCCATTCCATGAGGAATATGTGCGTTTATCGATATTTGCCCGCAATACGATAAAGCTGGCTGTAAGCCGGTTTCCTGATCTGATGGCTCTGATCTGCGGACTTCTGGTCTTGCCCTGGATTCTAGGTGTGCCGGGGCATCCCAGCCAGACGGTGCAGTTTGGATGGACGATCGGGCTAATCTCGATTGTCCTCTATCTCGCTCTCTACCAGTTAACGAAATCCATTGCCTCCATGGTCTCGTTCAAGAACAATACTGCGCTCAAGCACTATCTTCGTCGCGCACTTTCAGCGTCGTCGGTGATCGTCGCCGTCATGATGTTTATATCGGCAATGCTGATTTTCGGGTCGTGACAGCGAAACGGAAAGATCGGGCACAGCCTTCCACTCTGCGCGGCGATCTTGCATCATTGTCAACAAATCGACAAACGGAGGCCCATTCCTCACAATGAGGGCTTGTTTTCGTGCAAGTTTCAATACATCAAACTAACCATCCCCGAGCGGTTCCAATCGGCACGGAATCGTTGAAGCCGCTCTAAATACTTGGTTTTACGCATTTCAGACGCCAGCCATTTCGCAGTTCTGGCCCGAAAATGCTTTAATGGAGAGCATGGATATGAAACGCTTCCGCATCATTGCCCCTCTTGCAGTCATGTCGCTGGCGTTGGCCGCGTGTGAAACGACTGGCCCGGTCGGCGGCAATGTCCCGACCGTATCCCGCGCCCCTGCCGGCATCGAAGGCAGCTGGGTCGATCCAAACGGCATCGTCTCGTCGTTCAACGGCGGCATTTTCGAGACCCGCTCCACTGACACAAACGAAAAGCTTGCCGAAGGCAACTACCGTTACCAGTCGCCGCAGCTTGTCGAGATCGACATGCGTTCCATCGTGCGCGGCACATCGTCAAAAGTGAACTGCGCACTTGTTTCTCCGACGCAGCTCAACTGCACGTCGTCGTCGGGTTCGCGCTTCTCCCTGACACGGCGCGCGGCAGCATAAGCACCCGATATCTTGCGTAAGTTTCAAATATTTACGGCGCGAAAAACATTCGCGCCGATAGAATTGCGCCAGCGGCAATTGTCAGGATTGTAATTTGTCTTTTTTTCTCTAGTTTTCCGGCTGAACAGGAGTCGGAAGATGAGTGAGATGGATAAAGTGCAGGAGAAGCCCAGCCAGACAACCAAAACTGAGGTGCAGGCAAAACTGCCCAAGGTCGGTGTTCTGCTGGTCAATCTCGGCACACCGGATGGCACGAGTTACGGCCCGATGCGCCGCTATCTGGCCGAGTTTCTCTCGGATCGCCGCGTCATCGAATGGCCGCGTCTTATCTGGTATCCGATCCTTTACGGCATCGTTCTCAACACTCGCCCGAAGCGTTCCGGCAAGCTTTACGACCGCATCTGGAACCGCGAGAAAAACGAATCTCCGCTGCGGACCTATACACGCGCGCAGGGCGAGAAGCTTGCCGAGGCGCTTGCCGACTATCCGAATGTGGTCGTGGACTGGGCAATGCGCTATGGCCAACCCTCCATTGAAAGCGTGACCGACCGTCTGCTGCAGCAAGGTTGCGAGCGGATCGTCATGTTCCCCCTCTATCCGCAATATTCGGCAACGACGACAGCGACGGTGAACGACAAGTTCTTCGAAGCGCTCATGAAAAAGCGCTTCCAGCCAGCGGTGCGCATCGTCCCGTCTTACGAGACGGAACCCGTTTACATCGAAGCACTGGCCCGCTCCATCGAGAAACATCTGAAAACACTTTCCTTCAAGCCGGAAGTGGTCCTCGCATCCTATCATGGCATTCCGAAAAGCTATTCGGACAAGGGCGACCCCTACCGCCAGCAATGTCTTGAAACATCGCGCTTGCTGCAGGCCCGGCTGGGCCTTGATGACAGCCAGTTTCGCTCCACATTCCAGTCGCGCTTCGGCCCGGAAGAATGGCTCCAGCCTTATACCGACGAAACGGTGGAAGAACTGGCCAAGCACGGGGTCAAGTCGATGGCCGTTCTCAATCCGGGTTTCGTGGCCGACTGTCTGGAAACAGTGGACGAGATCGGCAATGAGGCTGCTGAAGAATTTCTGGAAAACGGCGGCGAGAGTTTCAGCCATATTCCGTGTCTCAACGACAGCGAAGACGGCATGAAGGTCATCGAGACACTGGTGCGCCGCGAATTGCAGGGATGGGTGTAAGGCAATAGGCGATTAGGGCAGTATGTTTGCCGCGCTAAAGCATCTATTGTCATATTGCCCTACTGCCTTAATGCCTTAAAAGGGAAACAATCAATGACCGGTTTCGATATCACGCTGCTCATTCTGGCCGCACTGGTTCTGGCAACGCTGTTTGCCGGTATCAAGACCGTGCCGCAGGGGTTCAACTACACAGTCGAGCGGTTCGGACGCTATACGCGCACCCTCAATCCCGGCCTCAATCTGATCGTGCCATTTTTTGACCGCATCGGCGCGCGCCTCAACATGATGGAGCAGGTGCTTGATGTGCCGACGCAGGAGGTCATCACCCGTGACAACGCCATTGTCGGCGTTGACGGCGTGGCTTTCTATCAGGTGCTGAACGCAGCACAGGCAGCCTATCAGGTCGCGAACCTGCAATATGCGATCCTCAATCTCACCATGACCAACATCCGTACCGTCATGGGTTCGATGGATCTCGACGAGCTGTTGTCGAACCGCGATGCGATCAATGATCGTCTGTTACGGGTCGTCGACGAAGCTGCCCATCCGTGGGGCCTCAAAATGACCCGCGTGGAAATCAAGGATATCAATCCGCCGGAAGATATCGTCACCTCGATGGCGCGCCAGATGAAGGCAGAGCGTGACAAGCGCGCGCAGGTTCTTGAAGCCGAGGGCGACCGCAACGCGCAGATTTTGCGCGCCGAGGGTCAGAAGCAGTCACAGATTCTCGAAGCTGAAGGCAAGCTGGAAGCGGCCAAGCGCGAGGCAGAGGCACGCGAGCGCCTCGCGGAAGCCGAAGCGAAAGCCACCACCATGGTTTCCGATGCGGTTGCCAGCGGCAATGTACAGGCGCTTAACTACTTCGTTGCGCAGAAATATACGGAAGCTCTCAGCAATATTGCCAGCGCCAAGAACCAAAAGGTCGTGCTGATGCCGCTTGAGGCGAGTGCCCTTATCGGCTCGCTCGGCGGTATTGGTGCAATTGCCAAGGAAGTCTTTGGTGATGGCAGCAGGCCGGTAGACCCGGCACCGCAGCCGCCGACCCCTTCCCGCCCGCGCAGCGTTCCGTCCGCAGGGCGCTAAAGCTGCTCAAAAAAAGGAAGAGAGGGCGCCATGATTATCGAATTTCTGTCCGGTCTTGGCATATGGAACTGGCTCGTTTTCGGGCTGATCCTGCTCATTCTGGAAATCTCTGCACCCGGCTTCTTCTTCATCTGGTTCGGGCTTGCAGCACTTGTAACCGGTGCGCTCGCCTTTCTCTTGTCTTCGACGACAGGGTTTGGCTGGCAGTTTCAGACGGTTGTGTTTCTGGTTCTGGCCGTCATTTTCGTGCTGGTGGGGCGTCGCTTTTTTGGCTCACGCAGCACCGATGCAGACGAGCCCTTACTCAATCGTCGCGGCGAGCAGCTGGTCGGCCAGCGCGCGACATTGACCGAACCGATCATCAATGGTCGCGGGCGTATCCGTATCAACGATACGATGTGGCGCGTGAAAGGCCCTGATCTGCCAACCGGAACAGAAGTCCGCGTTGTGGCTTTTGATCCGGTCTCGCTGGAGATTGAAGTGGCAGAATAAGGCAGTAGGGCAATATGTCTGCCCTACAAAACATAATGCCTCAATGCCCTATCAAGCAGCGCCGATCCGCAGCAGGTCGTGGAAATGCACGAGCCCGATCGGGCGCCCGGCCTCGGTGACGATCAGTGCGCCGATGTGATTTTCATTGATGGTGTTGAGTGCCGCCGTCGCCAGCATGTTCTGGTCAACCGTCTTGGGCTTGCGTGTCATGACGTCGTCAACTGCCAAAGCCGCAAGGTTTCGGCTCAGATTGCGCGATATATCGCCGTCTGTGACGATGCCTGCCAGATCACCACCACCGTCGACAACCACAACACACCCAAAACTCTTCTGCGCCAGAACCTTCATCGCGTCCGGCAGAGAGGTGCCCACTTCCACCAGCGGGAGGCGTTCGCCGCGATGCATGATATCGCGGATATGGATAAGACTTGCCCCCAACGAACCACCGGGATGAAATGTCTTGAAGTCACTCGGGGTGAAGCCGCGCGCTTCCAGAAGTGCTATTGCCAGCGCATCACCGATGGCAAGCTGCATCATGGTTGAGGTCGTGGGCGCCAGACCATGCGGGCAGGCCTCGGCAGTTTTCGGCAAGAGCAGCACGACATCCGCAGCACGACCAAGCGCAGAATCCTCACGTGAGGTAATCGCGATCAATGGAATGCGGAAGCGCTGCGAATAATTGACGATCCCCTTCAATTCTGCCGTTTCACCCGACCATGAGATGGCCAGAATAACATCGTCGCGGTCGATCATGCCGAGATCACCGTGATTGGCTTCCGCCGAATGAACGAAGAATGCCGAAGTACCGGTCGAGGCAAAAGTAGCAGCGAGCTTGGAGCCGATATGACCGCTCTTGCCGACGCCCGTAACGACCAGACGTCCGCGCGAGGCGACGATACGCTTCACCGCTTCGACAAAGGGGCCGGAAAGGCCGTCATTCAGCGCTTCTTCAAGCGCTGCGAGGCCCGCATTTTCGGTCTTTATGGTGCGCAGCGCCGAAGCAATAGTCGCTTCCGCATCTGCCGGAGGGATGATCTGATCGAGCTTTTCCATGGCGGCAAGGGTTAACTTTTTCACAGTCGGTTGTCCAAACATTTGTGCAGCGAGCATCGCCATGAATTCAGCCGCAGCAACCAAGAATTAACCATGTGCCTTTACCGTTCATCTACCACGTTGCGACGGTTTGAAAACACGACATGCTATTTGCCAAGACCCCTTCTGGCGGTTCGACGCCCATTGCCCGCAGGCTGCAATGCCTGTTTTTGTCGGGCGTGGCGATAGCAATCTGGCATGGTTCTGCATTTGCTCAGGAAGCCTATCTGCGCGGAAGCGTTGCCGAGGACGTGCTTTCAGCCTCCTCGCCGGAAACGCTCGCAAATCGCGGGCTTGCCGCGCCCGGATATGATGACGGCGCCAGCGAGACGACCGACGACAGTTATACCCCGCCTGAAAACACGACAGCGGCAGATCCGACCACGACAACACAAACCGCTCCGACCGTTCCCGTGCCGCAGGACCGTCAGCCGCTTCGACCCGACAATATTCGTGTTGGCTCGGTCGATACCGACGCAAGCGACGAAACGGGCCGGGCACAGCGCGAAAATCTCCGGCAATCGCCCGAGCAGGGGCGCAGCTCCACGCAGGAGGTCGATCCGTTCGCGCCGGTCGGCATTCGCACCGGTTCGTTCATCCTGCGACCGTCGCTGGAACAGGGTATCCGTGTCACGACCAACGGCGACAACAGCGCAAGCGGTTCCAGCGCCGTTCTCAACGAAACCACGTTGCGGCTCAATGCACAGTCGGACTGGGCGCGCCATCAGGCAACACTCGACGCTTCGGGCACATGGGCCAAGTCTATTTCGGGCGAAGACGTTTCCGAACCGCAGGTCGATATTCAGGGCAAACTGCGTTTCGATCTCGGTGACCAGACGACCGTCAACACTGGCGCAGGCTATCGGCTGCGCCGCGAAAGCGCGTCAAGCCCGAATGGGGTCGTCGGCGCATTGCAACGGCCTCTGGTTCACACACTCAATGGAAGCCTCGGCGTCGAACGAGACATGGGCCTGATCTTCGGCAGCGCAACCGGACGGGTCGAACACGATATGTACGGCGATGCGGAACTATCTTCCGGCGGCACGGTCACCCAAAAGGACCGTGACAACACCTATGCCAGCATTACGTTGCGCGGCGGTTTTAGCCTGTCCCCGGCGATCAAGCCCTTCACGGAAGTTGAACTGGGCAAGCGCATCTTCGACGAAAAGGTAGACAGCAACGGCTATGAACGCAGCGGATCGCAATTTGCACTGCGCGGCGGCATGATGCTGGATATGGGCGAGAAGCTGAACGGCGAATTCGCCGCCGGTTACATGCGCGCCAACAGCGATGATTCTCGTCTTGGCGATATCAGCGGACCGTCGATCAATGCAGCGCTCAACTGGTCACCGCTGCGCGGAACCGATGTGAGCCTCTATGCGCAGACAATGGTCGATACTTCGACCACGCCCGGCATTGCAGGGTCGCTCCTGCATTTTGCCAGCCTCGATGTGACGCACCGCATACGTTCAGACCTGAGCCTCAATGGCAGGCTCGACGCGAATATCCGGCAGAACAAGGATGGCACCGGAACCGATTACACGATCGGTGCGCAGATCGGGGCAACCTACTGGATCAACCGGTTTGTCGGGCTGGATGCGCGCCTGCGTCACGAATTCCTGACAAGCAAGATTTCCGATCGCGAATATACCGCCGACAGCGTCTATCTCGGCGTGAAGGTGCAGCGTTAGAGCATGTCTCCCGAAAGTGGGAACCGGTTTCGGGATAAAGACATGATTAAAAACAAACAGATAGAGAATTTCCAATGATTCAATTAAAACAGGAAATGCTCTAGAGTAGAGATAAAACGGCACCCCTTTCGGGATGCCGTTTTATCGTGAGTTTAAGCGAGCCAGAACAGAATACACGCCATGCCGAAGCCCAGAAGCCCGATAAGGGTTTCCAGAACCGTCCAGGTTTTCAGCGTTGTCTTGACGTCCATATTGAAGAAACGACCGACGAGCCAGAAACCGGAATCGTTGACGTGGGAGAGCATGACCGACCCTGCAGCAAGGGCAATCACCACCGCGGCGGTCTCAAGCCCGTGATATCCGGCAGCCTGAACGGCAGGCTGGATAAGCCCGGCAGCCGTTATCAGCGCTACCGTTGCCGACCCCTGTGCTACGCGCAAAATCGTTGCGATCAGGAAGCCTGCCACGATGACAGGCAGTCCTGTATCGGCGAACGCATTTGACAAGGCGTCGCCAATGCCGGAAGCACGCAGAACACCGCCAAACATGCCGCCTGCGCCCGTAATCAGGATGATGGAACACACCGGACCGAGCGCCGAATCGAGAATGCGTTCGACGCTGGCTGCATCTCTGCCGCGCCGTGGTCCGAGCACATAGGATGCCACCAGCACTGAAATCAGGAGAGCAACCGGCGTCGATCCGATCATTCGCGCCAGCTGATACCAGTTTGCATCGGCGCTGACCCAGCCTTGCGCGCGGGCAAAATCGAGCCCCGTATTGATGAAGATCAGAACCAGCGGCAGCAGAAGCAGCAACATGACCAAGCCGGAACTCGGAGGATTGACAGCTTCTTCTCCGTTTTTCCCGGCATCAAAACTATCGGGGATCGGAAGTACGATCTTCTTGCCGATCCATGCACCAAAAAGGTGCCCGGCGATGAACCAGACAGGTATGACGACCACGATCCCGACGAGGATGAGAAGCCCCACATCTGCACCCAGAAGCTCGGATGCAGCCACCGGGCCCGGATGCGGCGGCACGAAAACATGCATCACCGAAAAGGCCGCTGCGACCGGAATACCGTAGAGAAGCAAGCTTCCTTTCAGGCGCCGTGCGACAGTGAAGACCACGGGAAGCATCACGACCAATCCCGCATCGAAAAAGATGGGGAAGCCGAAGATGAGCGACGCGATGCCAAGCGCCATGGGCGCGCGCTTTTCGCCGAACCGTCGGATGAGATCGTCGGCAAGTGCCTGTGCGCCACCGGATATTTCAAGCAACCGGCCCAGCATTGCGCCAAGACCGACCAGAAGTGCCACCCCGCCAAGGGTTGACCCGAAGGCGGAAGTGATTGTCGTCAGAATATTGCCTGCCGGGATGCCGGTCGCGAGCGCCGTCAAGAGGCTGACGATTATAAGCGCTACGAAGGCATGGACACGAAACCGGATGATGAGCAAAAGCAATAATAGAACAGCGCCCACCGCGATCGAGATGAGCGCGCCTGCACCCATCGTCTGCTGGAATTCCTGCATGCTTTATTCCTTATGAGGGGGAGGAACCTGTTTGACCGATTGCACCCAAAAGATGTTTCACACTTTTTTGGGTACGTACTAGGCCAAAAGCCTATTGTCATTGTCAAAAAAAGCAAGTTTCACGGAAATAATACCCGCGAATCGGGTAGGAGGGCATTTTAGGCCCTCCTCCCACACCAC
>NZ_NNRN01000064.1:0-19778 GCF_002252535.1 Brucella lupini | reverse complement strand
GAGCGATGCTTGCGCACCACGCGCCATGCTCGGCGCACCCATAAAAAAACGCCCCCTTTGCAGGGGGCGTGACCAGAGATTTGACTGGTTATATCAGGCTGGTTTGATGGTGTTCAGCAGATTGCCGATCGAGCTTTCGACCGAAGGCCGAATGTCGTTGCGCCACAACGCGAAGGCAACGTTGGCTTCGATGAAACCAGCCTTGGAGCCGCAGTCGAATGTCAGGCCCTGATAATCGAAGCCGAAGAATTTCTGTGCGTCGGCAAGCTTCAACATGGCATCCGTCAACTGGATTTCGTTGCCAGCGCCCTTTTCCTGCTTGCTCAGAAGTTCGAAGATTTCCGGCTGCAGGATATAGCGACCATTGATGTAAAGATTGGAAGGCGCCGTGCCCTTGGCAGGTTTTTCAACCATCTGCGTGATTTCGAAACCGCTGCCGATGGCTTCGCCCTTGCCGACGATACCGTATTTATGCGCTTCTTCCGGGTCGCATTCCTGCACGGCGATGACGTTGCCGCCGGTCTTTTCGTAAAGCTCGACCATCTCCTTCAGGCAGCCCTTCTTCGACTGCATGACCATATCTGGCAGCAGGAGAGCAAAGGGCTCATCACCGACGAGCTCACGAGCGCACCAGACTGCATGGCCAAGACCGAGCGGCACCTGCTGGCGGGTGAAGCTTGTCGTTCCCGGCTGCGGCTGGATATCCTGAAGATGCTCCAGTTCCGCCTTCTTGCCGCGCTCTGCGAGCGTGGAATAAAGCTCAACCTGCGCATCGAAATAGTCTTCGATGACCGCCTTGTTGCGCCCGGTGACGAAAATCAGATGTTCGATACCAGCTTCGCGCGCCTCATCGACCACATACTGAATGACGGGCTTGTCGACGACCGTCAGCATTTCTTTGGGGATGGATTTGGTGGCGGGCAGGAAGCGGGTGCCAAGACCTGCAACAGGGAACACGGCCTTGCGAATTTTTCGGATCGAACTCATTCCTCTCCTCGATTTCACTATTTCAGATTTACTATCAAAGCATTGAAACGACTGAATTTCAAATAAGGCCTTTTCATTAAAGAACGACGAAATTGCGTGACCCATCCCATCACATTCAATGACCCGACCTTAATGTTGCTTGATTCAAAAATTTTTCGAAACTTTAGCGAATTTTAAAGCAAGGCCGCGATGGTAAACCAATTGCTAACCGACAGGTTCTAAATTGAACGTTCAACGGTTCGATCCGGAATTTTCTGCTGGCTCAAATTCAACACAGGATGGTATTAATTGAATAATGCAATCCGGAGCGGGCAGAATCCAGGTCGAAGGGAAACGCGCCGGTATCGGCTAAATTTGATTGCAGAAGGGAAACACAGAATGCTGCGATTTCCATTCACGGTGGGCCAGACGATGAAGCTGAAAGCAGCTGCAACGGTTGCGATAGCTGTGCTCGCCTCAACGCTGACGACCGGTTCCGCACTGGCTGATGCGAAATTTCGCCAATGGGTCGCCAGTTTTCGCCCTGTCGCCATAAATGCAGGTGTTTCGCCTTCCACGTTCGACCGCGCATTTCGCGGCGTGGATGCGCCAGACCCGGTCGTGCTGCAGAAGGCCCGCTATCAGCCCGAATTCACCGAACCTGTCTGGAACTACGTCGATAACCGCGTGAACGAACATTCCGTTTCGGTCGGCCAGAACATGGCGCGCAAATGGGGTCCGTGGCTCCAGCGCATCGAACAGCGTTTCTCGGTCGATCGCAATATCCTGCTCGCCATCTGGTCGATGGAGAGCAATTACGGCGAAATTCTCAAGCGTGATGACGTCATGCGCGATGCCGTCCGTTCGCTGGCAACGCTTGCCTATGCAGACCAGCGTCGCGCCAAATATGGCCGCACACAGCTGATTGCTGCAATGAAGATTCTCCAGACCGGCGATATTGACCGCGGCCATCTTTCCGGTTCCTGGGCCGGTGCGCTCGGCCACACACAGTTCATCCCGACGAGCTATCAGGCTTATGCCGTCGATATGGATGGCAATGGCAAGCGTGACATCTGGAATTCGATCCCCGATGCGCTGGGCACAGCGGCCAACCTCCTGCATCGCAATGGCTGGCAGCCGGGCCGTAGCTGGGGTTACGAAGTAGCCTTGCCACAAGGGCGCAAGTTCCCTTCCGGCTCACTCTCGATTGCCGAATGGCAGAAGATCGGTCTCGTTCGTGCCAACGGACGCGCCTTCCCCGATCCGAGCGAAAAAGCAACGCTGAAAGTGCCGGATGGCCGTCAGGGGCCCGCCTTCCTGATGACAAAGAATTTCTTCGTCTTGAAGCGCTATAACAACGCCGACAAATACGCACTTGCTGTCGGCCTGCTTGCCGATCGCATCGGCGGCTATCAGGGACTTCGTCAGGACTGGAATCGCCCATTCACGCCGATTACCATGGACGAGAGGCAGGAATTGCAAACGCATCTGAAAGCGCTCGGCTATTATGACGGCAATATTGATGGCAAGATCGGCTCCACTTCGCGGGCGGCCATCGAAGCCTTCCAGCAGCGCAACGGACTTCAGCCGGACGGTCATCCGAGCAAGGAAGTTCTGTCGGTCCTGCGCCGTCGCTAGACTGTCGGGCAAATTATCGAATGGGGCGTGCTTCTGATCAAGTGCGCCCCATTTTGTTTTTCCAAGCAGCCAAGCTAATATAAAGGCCATGAAGGCAAGACTGATGCGCCAAAATCGGATTGGGAGACGAATGGTGAACGCTGCTGGCGTCCTGCTGGCAGTCGCAGCTCTGCTGTTCTCAGGCATCATCACGGCTTCTGCACAGGAACGTCCGCGCACGCTTTTCGACCTCTTGTTCGGCTCGCGGCAGGCACAGCCACAGCGCCAATATCAGCAGCCCACTCCACAACGCGCCCGGCCAAAGGCGAAGCGGCCCAAGACCACCTCTCCCGCTTCACGACCGACGCCACCACCGGCTGCGACCCCGGCAGTCGAGTTCGTCGAGAAAAAGCCAGATGCCAAAAAGGTTCTTGTTGTCGGTGATTTCATTGGCAACGGTCTGGCCGAAGGCCTTGATGTTGCTTTCGCGTCGGACCCAGATCTTCAGGTTGTAACCCGGATAAATGGCTCCTCCGGCTTTGTGCGCAACGATCATTTCGACTGGCCCGACAATATCGGAAAGATACTGGACGAGGAGAAACCGGCTGCTGTCGTCGTGATGATCGGTTCCAACGACAGACAGGCAATCACCGAGAAAGGCGTAAGTCTGCCAGCCCGATCTCCGGAATGGAATGAAGAATATCAAAAGCGCGTCGCCGCCTTCATCAAGGTGATCAACGACAAGCATTTTCCTCTGGTGTGGATAGGGCAGCCACCCTTTCGCCCGAAAGGCATGTCGCAAGATATGCTGGCGCTCAATGAAATCTATCGCACCGCCACCGAGAAGGCGGGCGGAAAATTTGCCGATGTCTGGGATGGTTTTGTCGATGAGGATGGTAATTTCACCCAGACTGGCTTCGATATTAACGGTCAGACCGCGCGCCTGCGCGGCAATGACGGCATCAACATAACTTCGGCAGGCAAGCGCAAGCTCGCCTTCTATGCGGAAAAGCCGCTTCGCGCCTATCTCGGCGGCGCAAAGGAAGAAGATCAGCCCCTGCCCGCAGCAGGCACGCATGACCCGTCCAAGCCGGTTGATCGCGTGGCACCGGTCAGCATTCGGGACGTTGATAAGGACGATAGCGGTGTTCTACTTGGTGGCAACATCGCAGCGCGTCCACAAGCCACACGGCCAGCCCGGACTGAGAGCAAACCTTCACCCGGACGAGCCGACGATTTTTCCTGGCCACAGAAGAGCTCAAATCCCTAAATTATTGCCGTTCCTCAATAGGATTGAGCTATCAGCTGATTGATAGCCCGCGCCTTTCTCTATCCGATATGATTCTAATTGCTACATTCTGCGCTGTTCACAGGAGCGTTCGCATCGTCTATCAGAAGGCGCCGTCTGCCTGAAAAGGCTGGACAGGAAGGGCGCTTTTCCTCGCGCGAGCGGGAGTAGTTTCCAGCGTCCGCCAGAAACAAGAGGCGTTTGAATGAATATCGCATCAAAGCCTTCTGTCGATCCACATCGGGAGGAGGAACCCCATCTTGCACGCAATCTGTCCAACCGACACCTGCAGCTGATCGCCATTGGCGGCGCTATCGGCACCGGCCTTTTCATGGGTTCGGGCAAGACCATTTCGCTGGCAGGCCCTTCGATCCTGCTGGTTTATGCCGTGATCGGCTTCATGTTGTTCTTCGTCATGCGCGCATTGGGCGAAATCCTGCTGTCCAATCTCGAATATCGCTCCTTTGCGGATTTCGCAGGCGATTACCTCGGGCCGTGGGCACAGTTCTTCACCGGCTGGACCTATTGGCTTTGCTGGATTGTGACCGGTGTGGCCGACGTGGTTGCCGTTTCGGGCTACGTCTCGTTCTGGTTCCCGGAACTGGCGCTCTGGATACCGGCGCTCGGACTGATCTTCACGCTTCTGGCGCTCAATCTGCCGACCGTGCGCAATTTCGGTGAAATCGAATTCTGGTTTGCCCTCATCAAGATCGTCGCCATTGTCGGGCTGATCATCGCAGGCGTGTATATGCTCTCGACCGGCTTTACGCTTCCGAATGGAAGTCAGGCATCGGTCGCCCATCTTTGGAACCATGGCGGGTTCTTCCCCAATGGCTTCCTCGGCTTCGTTGCCGGTTTCCAGATCGCGGTTTTCGCCTTCGTCGGTATCGAACTGGTCGGCACCGCCGCCGCTGAAACCAAGGACCCGGAGCGCAATCTGCCCAAGGCAATCAATTCCATCCCGATCCGCGTGGTACTGTTCTATCTCGGTGCGCTGTTCGTCATCATCACCGTCATTCCGTGGGATCAGGTCGATCCGAATTCAAGCCCGTTCGTCGCCATGTTCTCGCTCGCCGGTCTCGGCATCGCAGCCCATGTCGTGAATTTCGTCGTGCTGACTTCGGCAACGTCGAGCGCAAATTCCGGCATCTACTCGACCTCGCGCATGATCTACGGCCTTGCCACTTCCAAACTCGCACCGAAGGCGCTCGGCAAGCTGAACAAGCGGAAAGTACCGGTCAATTCGCTGTTCTTCTCATGCGTTTTCCTGCTTGCGGGCGTGGTTCTGCTTTATGCTGGCCAGAGCATTATCGAAGCCTTCACCATCGTCACGACGATTTCGGCGCTGCTCTTCATCTTCATCTGGTCGGTCATTCTGGCGTCATATCTGCAATACCGTCGCAAGCGCCCCGACCTGCATGAAAAGTCCACTTTCAAAATGCCCGGCGGACGCGCAGCCGTCGTGATGGTCTTCGCCTTCTTCGCCTTCATTCTCTGGGCGCTGGCGCAAGAGCCGGACACCGCAGCCGCACTGAAAGTCACCCCGCTTTGGTTCGTGCTTCTCGCCATCGCCTATCTGGTGATGAAGTCGCGACGCAGCCAAGGCTAAAAACAAAAAGCCCGCCAATCTGGCGGGCTTTTCATTTCTTTGGGTCTCTCTTAGCGCGGCAGAACCGAACTCCCCATCAGATCAGCATCGATGGCGTGTGCAGCCTGACGGCCTTCGCGGATCGCCCAGACGACCAGTGACTGTCCACGGCGCGCATCACCGGCTGCATAGAGCTTGTCGACATTGGTGCGGTAGTCACGCTCATTGGCCTTGACCGATTTGGAGCCGCGACGGTCGGTCACGATGTCGAGCTTTTCGCCCAGTTCCTTGACCACACTGTCTTCTGCCGGTCCGGCAAAACCGATTGCGATGAAGGCCAGATCGGCCTTGATGAAGAATTCCGTTCCGGCAATCGGCTTGCGCTTTTCATCAACCTGACAGCACTTCACATGGGTGAGGCGGCCGTCTTCGCCGATGAACTCCAGCGTTGCCACCTGAAACTCGCGGGAAGCACCTTCCGCCTGGCTGGAAGAGGTACGCATCTTGGTCGCCCAATAGGGCCAGACGCTGAGCTTGTCTTCCTTTTCCGGCGGCTGCGGACGAATATCGAGCTGCGTGACATTGACCGCGCCTTGACGGAACGCCGTGCCCACGCAGTCCGAGGCGGTATCGCCACCGCCGACCACAACGACATGCTTTCCTCCGGCCAGGATCGGAGCCGAAGTCCAGGCAACGGATTCGATATTTTCGCGCCCGACGCGACGGTTCTGCTGAACCAGATAAGGCATCGCATCATGCACGCCTTCAAAATCTGCACCCGGAATACCAGCCGGGCGCGGCGTTTCCGAGCCACCGCTGTAAAGCACCGCATCATAGGTATCGAGGAGACCGCGCAGCGGCTTGTCGACGCCGATGTTCACACCGCACAGGAAGCGAACACCTTCGCCTTCCATCTGCGCGACGCGGCGGTCGATGAGGTGCTTTTCCATCTTGAAATCTGGAATACCGTAACGCAACAGACCGCCGGGGCGGCTTTCGCGCTCATAAACATCAACCATGTGACCAGCACGGGCCAGCTGCTGAGCAGCGGCAAGGCCAGCCGGTCCAGAACCGATGATGGCGACCGACTTGCCCGTCTTGTTGGCGGCTGGTTGTGGCACGATATGGCCGAGCTCATAGGCCTTGTCGCCCAATGCCTGCTCGACCGTCTTGATCGCAACCGGCGTATCCTCGAGGTTCAGCGTGCAGGCTTCCTCGCAAGGCGCCGGGCAGACGCGACCGGTAAACTCCGGGAAGTTGTTGGTCAGATGCAGGTTACGGATCGCCTGATCCCAATTGTTGTTATAGACGAGATCGTTCCAGTCCGGGATCTGGTTGTGTACCGGGCAGCCCGTCGGGCCATGGCAGAACGGAATGCCGCAATCCATGCAGCGCGCCGCCTGCTTCTGCACTTCGCCATCCGTCATCGGAATGGTGAACTCGCGGAAGTGGCGGATACGATCCGACGCTGGCTGGTACTTCGCTACCTGCCGGTCGATTTCAAGAAAGCCAGTTACCTTACCCATTCTCTTACTCCCCTCGGCCTGCGACCAGCGCATGGTCGGCTTTGCCGGAAGTTGCCCTGTCCGCCGCATCATCTTCCAATGCGCTGGCATACAAGGACGTTGTTATCTCTCACATGGCGAAGGGTGCCCGACCTGAAGGCCGGGCTCCACTTTTCAGGATCATGTCCTATTCAGCAGCAACACCGATCCGCATACGCTCCATATCTTCCAGAGCACGGCGGTATTCGACCGGCATGACTTTCACGAATTTGGGACGATAGCTCTCCCAATTGTCGAGAATATCTTTCGCCCGCGTCGAGCCGGTGTAATGCAGATGATTGGCGATCAGCTGCACCAGACGTTCCTCGTCATGATGGGTCATGTTGGCCGAAACGTCCACACGGCCCTTGTGCATGAGGTCGCCGCCATGGTGATGCAGCTTTTCGAGGATGTCGTCCTCTTCCGGAACCGGTTCCAGTTCGACCATCGCCATGTTGCAGCGCTGGGCGAAATCGCCTTCCTCGTCAAGCACGTAGGCGACGCCGCCCGACATGCCCGCCGCAAAGTTGCGACCCGTCTGACCGATAACCACGACGACACCGCCGGTCATATATTCGCAACCGTGGTCGCCCACGCCTTCGACAACCGTGACCGCGCCGGAGTTGCGGACGGCGAAACGCTCGCCTGCAACACCGCGGAAGTAGCACTCACCTTCAAGCGCACCGTAGAGCACGGTATTGCCGACGATGATGGAGTCTTCGGCAACGATGCGCGTGTCTTCCGGCGGGCGGATGACGATACGACCACCCGAAAGTCCCTTGCCGACATAGTCATTACCATCGCCGATCAGTTCGAACGAGACGCCGCGCGCCAGGAACGCACCGAAAGACTGGCCAGCCGTACCGCGCAAGGTAACGGCGATGGTGTCTTCCGGCAGGCCCTTGTGACGGAAACGCTTGGCAACCTCACCGGAAAGCATCGCACCGGCAGAACGGTCGACATTCTTGATATCGATGTCGATCTTGACCGGCTGGCGGTCTTCAAGTGCGGGCATAGCCTCGGCAATCAGCTTGCGATCAAGGACATCCTCAATCGGGTGATGCTGACGCTCGGTCCAGTAGATCTCGTGCTTCTCGGCTTCAGGCTTGTAGAAGATGCGGCTGAAATCGAGACCCTTGGCTTTCCAATGGTCGATCATGGCCTGCTTTTCCAGAAACTCGGTCTCGCCGATAATCTGTTCCAGCTTGGTGAAGCCCATCTCTGCCAGCAAGGCACGCACTTCTTCCGCCAGATAGAAGAAGAAGTTGATGACGTGTTCCGGCGTGCCCTTGAAGCGCTTGCGCAGAACCGGGTCCTGCGTTGCCACGCCCACCGGGCAGGTGTTCAGATGACACTTGCGCATCATGATGCAACCGGCAGCAATCAGCGGAGCGGTCGAGAAACCGAACTCATCCGCACCGAGCAGCGCGCCAATAATGACGTCGCGACCGGTGCGCAAGCCGCCATCGACCTGCAATGCCACGCGGGAGCGAAGCCCGTTCAGCACCAGCGTCTGGTGGGTTTCGGCGAGGCCAATTTCCCAGGGACTTCCGGCATGTTTCAGCGAGGTAAGCGGCGAAGCGCCCGTACCGCCATCATAACCCGACACGGTGATATGGTCGGCACGCGCCTTGGCAACACCGGCAGCAACCGTGCCCACACCCACTTCCGACACCAGCTTGACCGAGATATCGGCAGCCGGATTGACGTTCTTCAGGTCGTAGATCAGCTGCGCCAGATCTTCGATCGAGTAGATGTCATGGTGCGGCGGCGGCGAAATGAGGCCGACACCCGGCGTTGAGTGACGGGTCTTGGCGATGGTCGCATCGACCTTGTGACCCGGCAGCTGACCGCCTTCACCCGGCTTTGCACCCTGCGCAACCTTGATCTGGATCAGATCGGAGTTGACCAGATATTCCGTCGTCACACCAAAACGGCCAGAAGCCACCTGCTTGATGGCAGAACGTTCCGGGTTCGGCTTGCCATCCGGCAGTGGATAGAAGCGATCCGGCTCCTCACCACCTTCGCCGGTGTTCGACTTGCCGCCAATCGCGTTCATGGCGCGGGCCAGCGTTGTGTGGGCTTCTCTGGAGATAGAACCGAACGACATTGCCCCTGTCGAGAAACGCTTGACGATTTCCGTCGCCGGTTCGACCTCATCGATGGAAACCGGCTTCAGACCGCGCTCTTCGGCGAAACGAATATTGAACAGGCCGCGAATAGTCTTCGCCTGCGCCGACTTGGAGTCGAGCATACGTGTATATTCAGTGAAGGTCTCCGGGTTGGAGGTGCGCACTGCATGCTGCAGTCTGGCGACTGCATCCGGCGACCACAGGTGGGCCTCGCCGCGCATACGGTAGGCATATTCACCGCCAACTTCCAGCGAGGTCAAGAGAACCGGATCGCTGCCGAAAGCGTCGGTGTGGCGACGTACGGTTTCTTCCGCGATTTCATCGAGACCAACGCCTTCAATACTCGTTGCCGTGCCGAAGAAGAACTTGTCGACAAAGCCCGTCTGCAAACCGACGGCATCGAAAATTTGCGCGCCGCAATAGGACTGATAGGTCGAGATGCCCATCTTGGACATGACCTTGAGCATGCCCTTGCCGATGGACTTGATGTAGCGCTTGACCACTTCATCCTCGTCCACTTCCGGCGGGAACTCGCGACGGCGATGCATGTCGAGCAGCGTGTCGAAGGCGAGATAAGGATTGATCGCCTCGGCACCGTAGCCAGCGAGGCAGCAGAAATGATGTATTTCGCGCGGCTCGCCCGATTCCACCACCAGACCTACCGAAGTGCGCAGGCCCTTGCGGATCAGGTGATGGTGCACGGCTGCCGTCGCCAGAAGAGCCGGGATCGGAATGCGATCCGGACCAACCTGACGATCCGACAGGATGACGATGTTGTAGCCACCGTGAACAGCCGCTTCGGCACGGTCACAAAGGCGTTCGATGGCGCCGTGCATACCGGCTGCCCCTTCACCCGTATTGTAGGTGATGTCGAGCGTCTTGGTGTCGAAGCGGTCTTCCGTGTGGCCGATGGAACGAATCTTTTCCAGATCGCCATTGGTCAGGATCGGCTGGCGCACTTCCAGACGCTTGCGGCGTGACGTGCCGACAAGGTCGAAAATATTCGGACGCGGGCCGATGAACGAGACAAGGCTCATCACCAGTTCTTCGCGGATCGGATCGATCGGCGGGTTGGTGACCTGCGCGAAGTTCTGCTTGAAATAGGTGAACAGCATCTTCGACTTGTCGGACATGGCCGAAATCGGCGTATCCGTACCCATCGAACCGATGGCTTCCTGACCGGTCGTAGCCATAGGCGACATCAACAGCTTGGTGTCTTCCTGCGTGTAGCCGAAGCTCTGCTGGCGGTCGAGAAGGCTCACATCCTTGCGCAGCGCACGTGGTTCGACCGGATTGAGGTCTTCCAGAATGAGCTGTGTGTTGGCGAGCCACTGCTTGTAAGGGTGCTTTTGCGCAATCTGGGACTTGATTTCCTCGTCCGAAACGATGCGGCCCTCTTCCATATCGATGAGCAGCATGCGGCCTGGCTGGAGACGCCACTTCTTGACGACTTTCTTTTCCTCGACCGGCAAAACACCGGCTTCCGAAGCCAGAATGACGAAATCATCGTCCGTCACGATATAGCGCGCCGGACGCAGGCCGTTACGGTCGAGTGTCGCGCCAATCTGGCGACCGTCCGTGAAAGCCACCGCTGCCGGACCGTCCCATGGTTCCATCAGTGCTGCATGATATTCATAGAACGCGCGGCGTTCATCCGACATCAACTTGTTGCCTGACCATGCTTCCGGGATCAGCATCATCATCGCATGGGCAAGGCTGTAGCCGCCCTGATGCAGGAATTCGAGCGCATTGTCGAAGCAAGCCGTGTCCGACTGGCCTTCGTAGGAAATCGGCCAGAGCTTGGAAATGTCGTTGCCGAACAGTTCCGAGTCCACCGAAGCCTGACGCGCAGCCATCCAGTTGACGTTACCGCGCAGCGTGTTGATTTCGCCGTTATGCGCAACCATGCGGTATGGGTGCGCCAGACGCCATGACGGGAAGGTGTTGGTGGAGAAGCGCTGATGCACCAGCGCCACCGCGCTTTCGAAACGCGGGTCTTTCAGATCCTGATAATAAGCACCGACCTGATAAGCGAGGAAC
Organism: Brucella lupini; assembly: GCF_002252535.1. Taxonomy (NCBI): domain Bacteria; kingdom Pseudomonadati; phylum Pseudomonadota; class Alphaproteobacteria; order Hyphomicrobiales; family Brucellaceae; genus Brucella; species Brucella lupini. Next base: position 8,603 of record NZ_NNRN01000064.1, on the reverse strand, counting down.
ATGCCCTTGTAGACGACCGTACGCGCCGACATGGACACGACATAGAAGCCCTTATCGTCGCCGTCATTTTCCTGATAGATACGGTTGGAAATGACCTTGCGCAGAACGAACAGACGGCGCTCGAAATCGTCATCCGTCTCCAGCATCGGATTGCGTCCGATGAAGACCTGAACGTGAAACGGTTCGGTTGCGGCAATATCCGGCGCCTTGGAAAGGGACGAATTGTCGACAGGCACTTCGCGCAGGCCGATAAAGGTCTGGCCTTCGGCAGCGATGACTTCCTTGACGATCTCTTCAATATGGGCACGCAATTCTGGATCGCGCGGCATGAACAGATAGCCGACGCCGTAATGACCGGGCTGCGGCAGATCGATGCCCTGGCGCGCCATTTCCTCGCGGAAGAAGCGATCCGGAATCTGCACGAGAATGCCGGCGCCATCGCCCATCAGCGGGTCGGCACCAACCGCACCACGATGGGTGAGGTTTTCCAGCATCTTGAGGCCGTTTTCAACGACCTGATGCGACTTCTTGCCCTTCATATGCGCAATAAAGCCAACGCCGCACGCATCATGTTCGTTGCGCGGATCGTAAAGTCCTTGCGCTGCGGGCAAACCCGCCGCTGTCGTTTTTCGCGTCGTTCGGTTGGGAGCGGTCGTCGCAGCTTTGACCGTTCCGTTCTGTACGTTGTGAGAAACCACATTCGATACAGATGGCGTCAAATGCGTCATCGTCATTCCCTCCGTTTGGCCCTCATCATGAGGTGCGCGATCAGTATATACCGAGATGGTGTGACAACCATCCCGCCGTTGCTTTACGTATAAAGGAAGCCTTATCGACAAGGCGTTGGACGAGGTCCCGGGCGAGCGGCAAAGCCGGTGCGAGGAACGATGTTTAGCGCCTTATTCTCATCAGGCTTGGACAGACGACACTCAGCCCACCAGAAAATGGCGCACTAGAATTCCTCCTGTCGCGGTCGGGGCGCCTGTTACCGCCAGGCTATGTGCCTGCCAGTACGGCGCCTCTTTCTGAAACTTTTCGGAGAGCGTTGTGTCGCTTCCGTCTGCATCAGCGTTTAATTGGACAGCATTGCTGTCCTAATTACGTATGACAGAATTCAAATTGCCTCACAAGATGGAAACGCAATTTTTCTCAGCAGCTTCCGTAATAAAATATCAAAAGCTGTGATTTTACTGGATTTTAATTGCGTTTAGTGGCCATTGCGTCAGTTTGGCGCGCTTTTGCCCGCCCCTCGAATGCCTAAAAAATAGGCATGTTGATGACATTTTTCGCGCAAGTCGGACCTTAACCGCTTCTGTCAGACAGGTTATAGAAACATCGACTGTGCGACAGCCCATTCAACCCATCTGGAGGAACACGTGCATTTTGCGTCAGACAATTGGGCAGGCGCCCACCCGAAAATCGCCGAGAGCCTTTCGTTGCATGCTGCAGGTTTTGCGGCAGCCTATGGCGCGAGCGAAATCGACAGCCAAGTGGAACAACGCTTCAATGAATTGTTCGAGCGCGAAGTTGCCGTGTTCTTTGTCGGCACCGGAACGGCCGCCAACTCGCTGGCGCTGGCCAGCGTCAACCGGCCCGGCGGAGTTTCGCTGGTGCACCGCGAAGCGCATGTGATCGAGGACGAGTGCGGTGCGCCTGAATATTTCACCGGCGGCGCACGTCTGCATCCGATTGACGGCGCGCATGGCCGCATCGACCCCGAACTTCTCAAGCGCGAACTGAAGCGGTTCAATCCGGCTTTCGTTCATGCCGGACAGCCCATGGCCGTCAGCATCACGCAGGCGACCGAAGTTGGTACGCTTTACCAGCCTGAGCATATCGCCACCATTTCCAAGATCTGCCGCGATGCCGGTCTGCCACTGCATATGGACGGCGCACGCTTTGCCAATGCGCTTGTTTCGCTGGACATGACACCAGCCGAAATGACCTGGAAACAAGGCGTGGACATCGTTTCCTTCGGAGGTACGAAAAACGGCTGCTGGTGCGCCGAAGCATTGGTCTTCATGGACCCGGCCCGCGCCAAGGACCTACCGTTCATCCGCAAACGCGCGGCACAGCTCTTTTCCAAGACACGCTTTGTGGCAGCGCAATTCGATGCTTACCTGCGAGACGATCTCTGGCTGGAACTGGCACGTCACTCCAATGCACTCGCCGCGCGCCTCGCCGGTCATATCAATGCGTCGAGCCAGATGCGCCTTGCCTGGAAACCGGAAGCCAATGAGGTCTTCGCCATCATGAAACAGTCGGTCTATGATCGTCTGCGCAATGCCGGAGCGATTTTCTACGACTGGAACCCCCCGCATTCGGAAGTGAACCGCATCAGCGACGGCGAAATTTTCGCCCGCTTTGTGACGAGCTTCGCCAACACGGAAGAAGATGTCGACCGGTTCGCTGACTTGATCGCCTGACGCTCTTTCGTATCTGTCAAAATGAAAAAGGCGGCGCTTCAAGCACCGCCTTTTCTTATTCATTCTCAACCAAGCTTAATGCGCGGTTTTCGCCTCGATCTGCTGAGCGCTGTCGGAGCCAGCCTTGGCAACTTCGATCTTGCGCGGTTTCATCTGTTCTGGAATCTCGCGCTTGAGATCGATGTGCAGGAGACCGTTCTTGAGGCTCGCACCGGCGACTTCAACGAAGTCGGCAAGCTGGAAACGGCGCTCGAAAGCACGTGAGGCGATACCACGATAGAGAACTTCACCGATATCGGAAGCATTTTCATCCGCCTTCTGACCCTTGATCGTCAGCAGGTTGCGATGCGCTTCGATTTCGAGTTCACTTTCGGAAAAGCCCGCGACCGCCATGGTGATGCGATAGGTGTTCTCACCCGTGCGCTCGATATTATACGGCGGATAGGACTGGTTACCTTCCGGCGAAGCGAGCGTATCAAGCATGGAGAAGAGCCGATCGAAACCGACCGTGGAACGATAGAGCGGGGAAAAATCTACGTGACGCATGTATTAGCCCTCCTTTAGAGCGACATGATGCTTGTTTCAGCATGATCTGTTCCGAAGAGCGCTGGGCGCATTCGGGACCATACACGGCGGCGAAACTCCCTTATGGCGAATTCCTTGATGCCGGCGGCCCCTTCCAGGCGACCGCAAAACTCATTTGGGAACGGTTCTTTTTCATTTCAAGGCCGCGTGCGCACGAAGCTTGCGAAACACGGGCTGTCACGCCGCGTAATAACTCCTGATCAATAGGGGCCTACATTTTGGGGGATTCGTCGCACAATGAACCCAAAATGAACATCATCTTTGGCGAGCGTTCAGCCGCTTGGGGCTAATGTCCCACCATGCCTGCTGCAAAGCGGGTTCATTAAAGGATCACGGTTATGAGAAAAGCTGTTCTCGCTTTTGCCGCACTTGCTACCGTCGCGACAGGGATTGCGACACCTACCCTTGCAGCCGATAGCGGCCTGCGCGTTCAGATTCAATATTACGATGATGATGGCTATCGTCCGCCGCGTCCATATCCGGGTCCACGCCCTGATTGGGATGGTGGCCCGGATCGCCGCCCAGGTTGGGGCGACGATTATGGTCGTCGCGACATCATGGGACCGCGTCGTATCGCACGCTCGCTGGAACGCCGCGGCTATGATGTCGGCGACATGCGCCTTAACCGCGACACCTATTTCGTGCGCGCCACAAGGCCGAACGGCCGCCGCGTCATCGTCATGGTCGATGCCTATTCAGGCCGCATTGTTGGTGAACGCCGCCCTGGCGGATACTGAGCGCCTTCTTCAAATTTTCTCTACAGACCAGCTGGTGTAACGTCCCTTGCATCGGCTGTTCTTTGAGCCGGAAGTTCGTTCTCGAACTTCCGGTTACTTTTTATCATCAATTGCCCCATTATGCTGGAGCCACATATCCCAATCTGAAGCAGAAAGGTTCGCAATCGGATGTCGGAACTACTTTTCGAAACCGATGCGAATCCTATACCGCACGGGATCAAGGCTGGCCTGCTTGAAGCGAAGGGCGGCAAGACCCTGCGCTATGCCATTCTGAAAGCCGACGCGAAACCGATACGGGGAACGGTGGTCCTGCTTCAGGGACGCAACGAATTTATCGAAAAATACTTCGAAACCATGACCGATCTGACCACGCGCGGCTTTACGGTCGTTACATTCGACTGGCGCGGGCAAGGCGGCTCGCACCGGTTGCTGAAGGACCGCCAGCGCGGCTATGTCCGCAGTTTCGAAGATTATTCCGACGATCTCGACCTTATCCTTGACCAGATCGCCTTGCCCGACTGTCCCCCGCCCTTCTACATTCTCGGCCATTCCGCCGGTGCGCTTGTGGCGCTTTCTTCGATGGGCGGACTGACATCGCGCATCAGTCGCATGGTGCTGTGTGCGCCCTTCATGGGGCTTGATGGGCAACGGCTCAGCGATGACAATGTACGCCGCATCGCCTCCGCCTTTCGATGGCTCGGCCTCGGCCAAGTTTACGCATCCGGCGGACGCAGACTGGCTTCGCGTCCCTTTGCAGGCAATCCGCTGACCAGCGACCCGGCACGCTTCATGCGTAATATGGAAATTCCACGCCTTCACCCGGATCTTGCGCTTGGCGGTCCGACCGCCCGGTGGCTCTGGAGCGCTCTCGAAACGTCTCGGCGCATCAATCAGCCGGATTTCTATAATGGACCCACAGTACCGGTCCTCATCGTTGCCGCTGGCGCAGACCGCGTGGTTTCCACATCGGTGATCGAGCGTTTTGTCGCCCGCACGCGCAATGTCTCACTGACCACAATTACCGGCGCACGTCATGAGATGCTTCAGGAAGCCGACTTTTATCGTGAGCAGCTCTGGGCCGCCTTCGATGCCTTCATTCCGGGCTCGTCAGAGGTCGAAACCATGCCGGAGACCATTGAGCCCCTAGCCTCCGGTATTTAGAGCGATTTCGCCTGCCGAAGAAGCATTGAAATCGCTCTAAATGTTTGTTTTTACGCATGATCCGACGCAAAACAGCTTCGCACTTTTGCTGGAAATGCTCTTATCAGCTATTCAGCAAATCAAGCGCTGCCCTGTGCAGTTCAGGAGAAGCTGCAGCGACAACATCGCCGCCCTTTTCCGCCGGGCTGCCATCACGTTGCGTCACCACACCGCCAGCCTGCTCAATCAGCGGAATGAGAGCGACAATGTCATAGGGCTGGAGACCCGCTTCAACGACAATGTCGGCAAAACCGCTTGCGAGCATTGCGAAGGCATAGCAATCAACTCCATAGCGGGACAGACGCACCGCGCTTTCCAGCCGATCAAATCCCTTGCGGCTTTCACCCTTGAAAAGAGCAGGCGTCGTCGTAAACATCGTGGCATCGGCCAAGATTGCATTCTTGCGCACCGACAGACGGCGAGGCGCGTCTTCGCCGCCATTACGCGCGAGATAAGCACCATTACCATCGCTGTAGAACAACTCGCCGGTGAAGGGCTGCGACATCATTCCCGCCGTGGCATCGCCATCGACAGTCAGTCCCAAAAGCGTGCCCCAGACCGGCAGGCCGGAAATGAAAGCACGGGTCCCATCAATGGGATCGATGACCCAGACATGGCTGCGGTCAATATTCTCCGGCCCGTATTCTTCCCCAAGAATACCATGGTCGGGAAAAACGCTGCCAATAACCGCACGAATCGCACGCTCCGCCGCCCGGTCCGCTTCGGTCACCGGATCGAAACCAACGCTATATTTGTTGTCGATTTCCGTCAGCTGACGGAAACGCGGAAGCGTCTGAGCAGCTGCCGCTGCAGCCACTTCGGAAAAAAATGCCTTATCGATCAGCAACCCCGAACTCCTGTTTCCAACACATGGCGCATACTTATGCAAACCATGCTAATTTTGCCTACATAATGAGCATAATTAAATTAGCCCAAAAAATATGCGCATTTTCTTGACGTTACCGCCATTCGGACGTAACTTAAATCCCAGACAGGTTTTCCTGTCGATGCCTTTCGGGGCATTTCCTCCCTAGTCTTTGACCGCGCTCGTATCGTTCGGGCGCGGTTCTTTTTATCTGCGAGAGGCGCTCGTCGGAACGGATTATTCTGCGGCCAGAGGCGGCGCGATAAAGAGATCGTCCGGCAGGGATGTCAGGTCGCTCAGAAACCCATGCAGATCGGCACAGAGCGTTTCGAAACCGGCAAGCTTATGCAGGTTCTGCTCGTTCACATAAAGACTGCGATTGATCTCGATCTGGAGAGCGTGGCAAGCCATGGCAGGCCGCCCGTAATGCTCCGTGATGAACCCGCCAGCATAGGGCTTGTTGTGCGCAACAGTGTAGCCCAGATCCTGCAGCAGATCGATGGCAGCCTGCGTCAGCCTTTCACTGCACGAACGACCGAAACGATCACCGACGATGAAATCCGGACGCGATCCGACTTCGCCGGGCCGCGCGCCGCCGGGCATCGAATGGCAGTCAATCAGAACCGCATAACCGAAACGCTGACGGGTGGACTGAAGCAGTGCATCAAGCGTCTGGTGGTAAGGCTTGTAGAGGTCTTCGATACGGTAAAATGCTTCGGCGAGTGGAATGCGCCCCGGATAAATCAGCTGCCCCTCACCGACCAGACGCGGCACCGTTCCAAGCCCACCTGCAACGCGCGCCGACTGGCTATTGACGAAAGGCGGCAATGGCTCGGCGAACATGCGCGGATCCAGTTCATAGGCTTCGCGATTCACATCGAGAAACGCACGCGGAAAATGCGCCTTGAGCAAGGGCGCACCGAGCCGCATGGCGGAAGCAAAAAGCTCATCGACATAACAGTCTTCCGAATGACGTATGCTCAAGGCGTCGAGACGCGACGCTTCGACGAAAGAATGCGGGTAATAGCGTCCGCTATGCGGTGAATTGAAGACGAACGGAATGCGCTGTTCCGCCGGAGCGCATATCTCGAAGGGCGGTATCAGACTAAAATCGCGCTCCAAACTCATTCTTCACCCGTTTTCGGCCGGAACATCCAGGCCATTCGACGACGATCCACGTCAGTATTATAACAAATTACGTCAGGCGGCCCATGCGTGCAAATGGCTGGCAGCCGAATCTTCCGGCCTCTGCATGGCGTGCATATGCGACAATCCTGTCACACTGAACAGCTTGTTGCCAAATACGCGCCATAACAATTAACATTCGCGCGAGCATTCATTCCATATTTACCAAAGAAGCGTTTTCTACGGTGGATATTGAGTCGTTAAGGGTCAGCTTTTGGGCGATGAACACGACACAGAATTCGGACGGAACAATGAAGAGAATCCTTCTAGCTGAAGATGACAATGATATGCGCCGCTTCCTCGTCAAGGCGTTGGAAAAAGCCGGTTATCACGTGACGCACTTCGACAACGGCGCGAGTGCCTATGAAAGATTGCAGGAAGAGCCTTTCTCCCTTCTGCTGACCGATATTGTCATGCCGGAAATGGACGGCATCGAACTGGCGCGGCGCGCGACAGAAATCGACCCGGATCTGAAGATCATGTTCATTACGGGCTTCGCCGCTGTCGCCCTCAACCCCGATTCGGACGCGCCGCGCGACGCAAAGGTGCTTTCCAAGCCGTTCCACCTGCGTGACCTGGTGAACGAAATAGAAAAAATGCTGATCGCCGCCTGAGGCGATCCCACTGATTTGCGGCCCTTTGTTTTGTCATCAACAAAAAGACGAAAAAACTTCACAAAAGGGCATTGACGGGCGCAACGCGATATGGTGTATGCGCCACATCGAATGGGCGTGTAGCTCAGCGGGAGAGCACTACGTTGACATCGTAGGGGTCACAGGTTCAATCCCTGTCACGCCCACCATTCGATCTCCTTGGAATTATTGCGATAACTTGGCTCGACAGAGCGCTGGTTCCAGAACAGGTTTTCAGTCTGGCAACTTAAAAAAGCATGACTGCGCGACGGTGCTTGTATCGGCAAATGCCGATTGCTCAGAGTTTCCTGACATTCATTCTAAAGATCAAAAAAATCTCATCGCCACGTTCGCATAAGACGCCCCGATTCATAGAAAACCGCATCGTTTTTCCGCCCCTCTGAGTATCAATCTGCTTCGGACGGGATGCGCCTGCGATCAGTACGATAACGCCGCTCATTACCTAAGAACCCAGGACTATTCGTTCGCCAGAGCGTGTCTGTGCAATCACAGACATATCCTGTTGGCTACCGATAACTGCTTCGATCTGATTCTTGTCCATGAGGCTGAACGCAGTTGCCCAGGCATCGGCTCGCGCCGCATCGCGGGCCACGACAGTCACCCGGCGATAAAGTGCCGCTGAAAAGCCAGTTTTTGGGTTGAGCAAATGGTTAAACCGTCCGGACTCATCGAACTGAAAGCCCGTGAAGCTGGATGTCGCGAGCGCCTGATTGCGGATATCAACATACTCTTCGGCAGCAGCTCCGGCTTCCAGATCGGCGATGCCAATGCACCATGCCGTGCCGTCAGCTCTTGAACCAAGAGCGCGATACTCCCCCATATCGACCAGTGCATATTCGACTCCTGCCCTTTGCAACAATGCCGTCACGCGGTCGGTGACATAGCCCTGCGCAATACCATTTAAAGTCAGAGACATAGATGGCTTGGAGAATGCAATGCGGTTATCATCGAA
>NZ_NNRN01000063.1:0-7227 GCF_002252535.1 Brucella lupini | reverse complement strand
AAGACGCCCGCTGCGGACAAGCCCAACGGCCGAGCGAACGACGCTGTCCCCCATGACGAGCACGGTAACCGTGGCACCGCTGACGATTTCCACCTGTGGCGGCTTGCTCTGGCCGGCGGCAACAGCACTCATGTCACTATCGACCAACGAATTCAGCGCAGCCACAACCTTGGCTTCGGGAATGCCGATCAGCACGATCGGCTCTTTGTGGTCTACCAGTTTTATGCCGCGTATGACGCCTTTGGTATCGATGCCGACGACAATGTGGATAGGCTTGCCGGAATAGCCGATCGTGCTTGTAAAATCCGAACTCAGATACGCATAGCCGAGGAGCTCATTCCCCTTTTTTACCGGCGCAATGGGCGGCTCTCCCTGTGGCTTGCCGATACTGTCAGCGCCTTGGAACAGGGTCTGCGGATCAACGACCGGCAGGTATTTTGCGAGGTCCCCAGCTCTTGCAGGCACGGCGACCAGCATGGTTAGAAGAAGGAATGTGAACAATGATTTTAAATGAGGCGTCATCGGACAGTCGTTCTTTTGAATATGAAACGAGAAAGGTGATACCTTCAGGCAATGTAGGCGGACCATGATTCAAATCAAATGCGAATGCAAATCTTTCTAAAAACCAGACAAAAATCTTGAGCTCAATCCATGGAGGAGATTGGAATGATAAAAGTAAACCGTGAGCCTTGGGAAATTGCATCGATGGACGAATTGCTGGCTCTTGCCAGAGCGATGGAACAAGAATCGATTGATCATTACATAGCCCTCGCTACGCGCATGAGGGAGATGGAACGGCCGGACCTAGCTCTGGTCTTCGAAGTGCTAGTTGCCGAAGAAACCGAACACCTGGAACAGATCGAGGTATGGGAACAGACGAGCGGCCAAGGCCATTCGATAATTATATCACCTCCGGAAGCTGTATTTGACGACGAAGGTACCGAAACCGTGCCCGCAGAACTGTTAAGCGCCTATCGGGCTTTCTCGTTAGCGGTCCGCAATGAGGAACGCGCCTTCACCTTTTGGACGTATGTTGCTGCGAACGCAAAATCTGACGAGATTGCAAAAGCTGCGGAACGCATGGCACATGAAGAGCTCACTCATGTTGCTAGGTTGCGACAGCAACGTAGGCGCGCGTTTCACCTTGAACGCGCAGAGACAACGAACGCGGCGAACCTTGATCTTCCGGCGCTGGAAAACCGACTTAGCGAACTTCTTTATTCCCTTGCTCAAAATACCGAACCTTCTACGGCAACGGAAATACGGGCGTTGGCGGCACAGGCGGAGCATAGGTCCTCAACGATTGACCATCAGCCGTTTCAATCTGTTCCGGGGCTGGAGGCAGTACCCAATACGGCCTCGAACGAAGCTTTACCCCTATGTGAGCTTCTCACCGATTATTATCTGGAACTTGGCCAGACCGCTCGTAAAGAAGAAGACCAAAAACGTGCGCTAGCGTTCGCAAGCGAAACAATAGCTTTAATGAGGATGATTAGACAACGCGGCAGATCGGTTGGTATATCGAACGAGGGTTTGAACACATTGAATTGAATCTTGTCAATCGGCGTTTAAACGGGGGTCTGACTCATATTTGATGATTTCGCGGTCGAAACTGACGCAGTTATCAGAAAGGAGTCAGCATCATGGCGACCAAGTTTCGTCTGTCGTCCCTGATCCCGGTCGGATTGATTGTTGAGCGTTCCGACGAGGACAACGGGGTAATCATTGTTTCAGCGCGGGCAGCCGCTGATCAACGTTCCTGCCCTTTATGCAACCAAATGTCAGATCGTGTTCATAGCCGCTACGTTCGGATAGTTGCTGATTTGCCTTGTGGTGGCACCAAGGTCCAGCTACGATTAACAGCAAGGCGCTTTATTTGTGAGATGACACTTTGTCGTCGCCGGATATTCGTCGAAAGGTTTGGAGAGCTTATCGTTCCGGAGCGCAGCCGTCGAACCGCTCGGCTTGATACCATCGTACATCATCTCGGGTTGGCTCTGGGAGGGCGGCCTGCAGCAGCCATTGCCAAACGCTTGATGATCCCGGTTAGCAATGACACACTCATCCGTGCGGTGAGAAGAAAATCCATGGTGCCGGATGATGCTCTAAACGCCGTCGGAATTGACGATTGGGCTTTCCGCCGCAATCACCGCTATGGCACCGTCGTTTGTGATCTTGAGAAGCGAAGGATTGTCAAACTTCTGCCTGATCGGGAGATCGCGACAGTTTCGACGTTCCTTGCTCAGCACCCCGAAATAGCGATTGTTTCACGCGATAGAGGCGGCGGCTATCGTGAAGCTGCTGCCAAGGCTTTACCCCATGCCATGCAGGTCGCAGATCGTTGGCATTTGATGGAGAACGCCAGCGCAGCGTTCCTTGACGTCGTGCGCAAATCCATGCGGGCGATCCGTACCGCAATTGGTGCTACGACGATCAATCCTGCGCTACTCACTTGCGCTGAACGACTGCAATATGAGAGCTATCTACGGCGTGAGGACGTGAATTCGACAATCACCAAGCTGGCTTCCGATGGCGTGCCAATAAAGGAAATCGTGCGACAGACCGGCTATAGCCGCGGAACAGTTCGCCAGATCGTCCGCGGCCACAGAACTGATGTGTTCCGTGTCAGACAAAGTTCCCTTGAGGCCTATCTGCCGCTGTTGGATCAACTCTGGGGGTCTGGGCAGCACAACGGCGCTGAACTCTGGCGACAGCTAAAGTGCAAAGGCTTCCGTGGTTGTTCTCGTGTCGTTGGGGGGTGGGCCGCAAGGCGACGGCGGTCTGAGCGGGTCTGCGAACAGCAACTTCAAAAAGTGCCATCCGCCAGAAGGATTGCCCGATTGATGACAACTGCTCGCGATCAACTGAGTAAGGCTGACACAATCACTATTGCGGCCATAGAAGCCGGCGTTCCCGCCTTGATCCAAGCTCGCAACCTAATTGATCGTTTCCAGACAATGATCCGAAGGAAGGCCAAGACAGAACTCGACCCGTGGATCGCTGATGCACGCGATAGTCTGTTTGCTCCCTTCGCCAACGGGATACTGAAAGACAAGGCCGCGGTGTCTGCCGTCATCACCGAACCTTGGTCGAACGGCCAGGTCGAAGGACAGATCAACAAGCTAAAACTCATCAAGAGGCAAATGTATGGACGTGGGAAGCTCGATCTGCTGGAAGCACGTGTCATCGGAGCGACCTGATGTCAGCGAGATTGCGTCAGAGCCCAAAAAGTACCCCTCCTTTAGGTTGCAAGGTATAGCGTGCGCGGGCCCGGAACTTTAAATTTAGTGCAGGGTCTGCGCGCGCGGATCGTTAGTGTAGAAAAGTAGGGACCTTTGAGACATCCTTGTTTTTGACTTTCGATCACAAGGATAATCGCGATGATGACATTCCGACGGGAAGTTTCACATAAGCTGCGCGTTCTTCAACATGCCGAGCGTCACGGTGACGTTTCGCAAACCTGCCGCTATTTCGGTATTGGCAGAGCCAGCTTCTATCGATGGAAATCGGCTTTCGAGCGCTATGGCGAGGCCGGGCTTGAGAACAGATCCTGCGCACCAAAAAATCCCGCCAATCAAAAGCCTGCAGAAATCATCGAGAAGGTTCTGCATTTGCGCACAAAATATCATCTCGGCCCGATGCGCATTTCCTGGTATATGAGCAGGTACCATGCCATCGCCATCTCCGATGCCTGCATCTACCGAATTCTGAAGCGAAACGGGCTCAGTTGGCTTCCCGGCGGTACGCGCGTCAGGAAAATCCATACTCAGAGATACGAGCAGCGTGTGCCGGGGCACCAGATACAGGTCGACGTTAAATTCCTGAAATTTGAAGGCGTTGACGGCAAGATCGTCAAGCGTTTCCAATACACGGCAATCGACGATGCCACCCGCATCCGAGCATTGAAGGTCTATGATCGCCACACCCAAGCCAACGCTATAGACTTTATCGACACCGTAATCGCCAAATTCCCGTTCCGCATTCGCGAAATTCGCACCGATAATGGGCACGAGTTCCAGGCCAGGTTCCACTGGCACGTCGAAGACCAGGGCATTCGGCACGCCTATATCAAACCAGCGTCGCCCCAACTAAACGGCAAAGTCGAACGGTCACACCGCACCGATGATCAAGAGTTTTATCAGCTCCTGTCATATACAGATGACACCGACCTCGTTCAAAAGCTCAGCGAATGGGAGAGGTTCTACAACCTTGCAAGGCCACATGGCGCTTTCAATGGCAAGGCACCTTACGAAATCCTCCGCGAACGCCTATAATCCACATAAGGATGTCTCATTGCCCTTCAGAAGATTACAGATGTCATTGAACCGTATTCGGATATCTATTCATTCCTTAAGGAAGCTAATTTCCAAGCTACCGAGGCAGCAGAAGACATCAATGAACAACTTCGGCATCTCAATCGTGTTGATTGGAAGGATTGGGTTCCGCCAGCGCTATCGTTCTTCAAAAAATTCAGAAATCAGCCTCGCCTGATAGCCGAGTTCCTGAAGCGTTTGGAAAGGCTTTCCTATTATCTGCTTGTCACCAAAGCGGGCATCAATTCTCGTATCGAGCATTTCGTGGTTGTCATTGAAGAGATTGAAAAGGAGGAGTTTGACGGCTTCAGCGAGAGCATGGCAAGCCTCGGGCTCGACGACGATGAAAAGAAATCCTTCATCGCAGCACTCGATGGCGACATTTACAAGAAACTACCCAAAGCCCGTGCGGCTCTCATCCTACGCCTTGAAGCATTGAAATCGGATGGTTCAAAGAGGCTGGAATTCACAAACGTGTCTATTGAGCACATCTTGCCACAGACGCCGTCAGAAGAATCCGGATGGCTGGATATCTTTGCAGACACCGAACTGCGGGAAGATTGGACGCAACGATTGGCAAATCTGGTGCCGCTTCACATCCGCAAGAATCCAGCCGCTTCGAATTTTGATTTCGAAACGAAGAAGAATGTCTATTTTGCCGGAAATGACGGCACCGCTTCGCCGTTCGTGCTCACTCAGGAAGTCCGGTCATTGCCAGCCTGGACACCGGAGGTGCTGGAAGATCGCCAGCAAAAACTGCTCGACATCTTCATTCGGCATTGGGGACTTCAACTGACCGAGCAACAGGAATTCTGATCACTTCTTCTCGGCGTCAGGTTTACGAGATCGCGTGCAGGACAGTTCTTTTTGAATGCACGCGATCTTTGGCGTCGAGCAAACCAATTCCCCGCTCTGCTGTGAGCAAGTGGTACACTGATCGGTAAAATCCATGCAGTCGGGGTTGGAGCTAGCGAACGCCTTGAACGAAACTCGCTCACTCGTCGGAGCTTTATTGGTTTCGTCAGGGAATGCAATTGACGGCATCATTGACACCGCCAAAAACGTCATTACGCACAGAGACGAACGCGAAATCATTGAGTTTTAACAACTTCCCCTTGATTATCACGGACGGCGAATGACGCAATAGTCGCCCAATCATACCGGACAAGTGATGTTGCTTTTACATTACCAAACGTGAATTCGGATTCCTTACGGGGTTCTAAATCATACTGCACATCTTTGCGATCAGAAGGATAGCCATCTACAAAACTTCCAATGCTCGGTGCGACGATCACATTCTGACGAAGATCATTGTTGATGGTGATCTTGATGCCGATGTCATTGAGATCGATCCCTGCCATCATATCTACTGCTCTGACGGCCTTCTGAACCTGCTCGTACTTGGCCTTGTCAAACTGTGCGATAACGAAAAACCCGTCGAGAGACTTACCAGTATCTGGAACCGATGTCTTCATTGCATTGAATTGCAAAAGATATTTAGCAGGTCGCAGCTGTTGGTCGTCTTGCGTGGTGAGAACCGTTGTCGCCTTGATGGTCATCCGATCCCGCATCGAACCTTGAATCGTCTCACAACCAGCCAGTGTGGCGGATTGGAACTGAGCGGCAACGGCTTTTACAATTTGATCACTCTTGGGGTCATTGCACTTTTTGGCGATGCCCATCTCGTAGACATTGATCGATATATCGACCGGAATGTCCTTTTTCGTTTCCAAGACCTCAAGAAGGTCACGAACATAAATCGTGCCGACGACTTCCTGTTTGCACGCAGAAAGGCCTGCTGCAATGCAGCAAGTGAGAGCTATTTTCTTAAACACGGAACACCCCGCCCCAAAATCAACTTACAGTTTCACCTTAGGAAATGGCCACACGGTCTTCAACAGAAAAAGAGAAGGCTCATCCAATTTGGATTCCCTTGTCTTGATAGGCATGTCAATACATAGGACGCAGATAAAGCGTAGACGGGATATGAGAAGACAGTTTTCCGTGCGTTACTAATCTTCTCAGTGAAGTAGAGCGTCAGAACGATCAATAGTCGCGCAACTTTCCATCTGGGTCCATATAAATATCATCCCCAACATAGACCGGATCCTGGCCATTTCCGCCTAAATCTACATAAAGTGGATCCACTCGCCCAGTTGGTTGGCGACCGGGTATGTGGTCTCCTTCAGTTAGCGACGGTGCTTCAGGCCAGCTGTTGTAAGGGTTCTCAGTGTAAGAGCCTGTTCCAAAAAACGTCCTATATATGCGAAAATGGCAATTTGAGATTTGCTTTCGCATAATCTGAACCGAAAAGTCTGCAACTTTTCGGGATTATGCGAGGCTTCCGGTGCTCACGTGCCTTGAATATGCTTCGCTCCGGTATTCGGGAATCACCATTTTCGCACACATGCCGCTTTTTGATTCAGGCCCTAAGAAATTGGGCCGACGACCTTTCGATTGTATGGTATCATTTCTACTACGTTGGATGTCCCGCACCCCATGCACTTCAGCCTTTTGATCACCCCAGCAGTAGCACATTCATCAGAAATTTCACTGAAGACTTCCCGTGCCGTCAGCATTCTTCCGCGCCCACATCCACACGTTACTTGCATCGCCAAGCCGAGACGTTTCCACTCTCCAATCGTCGCTAGCCGAGCCTCATAAGACGCTATAACAACCTCCGCCCTATCGATGTCAGCCGTCACATCATCCTCCGGCGTTATGACATACGAGATCCGGGAGATCGCTTCGCTTAGGTTAACGGAGTTGACGAACTCACCCATAATTTTGCGGCTACCCTTAGGCAACACATCATGAGTGATGTACATATTCCAGAGCGGCGTACTCCAGGGGTTTACGTTGCGTGATACGTGTGTTGATTGCCACTGAGAACTGACCCGGCGTTTCCACCGAG